>JAGQMX010000028.1 GCA_020428425.1 Candidatus Saccharimonadota bacterium
GTTCGTAAGTTACAAATGTTGGAACCGTCCGAAAGGGTGTTTTTTTATTTCACACCTGACAACAAGTTCTAACCGCGACCGATGTCTCTCGATGCAAGCAAGCAGCTTTTAAGCTGAAGTGGTCAGTACCCAGTTCATCTTATTGAACGATTGAACCAGTAAATGGGCATCCGTTCAAAAAACTATTTGGTTCAATCTACCACAGAAATTTAATGTAAGATTTTTATTGCCGGCCATAATGCTTGTGGTATTTAATACACTCCTATATACTGTATGTAAAGTTTTTAATGTGTGGCGGAAACGCGTTATAAAGGAGTGTGTATGTTGAAGATTGCTGATAGATGCAAGGGTTTGTTACGTATAAGTTTTAGCGCCATGATCTCTGTTGTCCTCATGGTAGGTGTATTTATTCCAGCATTGGCAGCAACACCAACCGAGATATCAACCTGGACAACCGAAGCGAATGCGTTACCGCAAACGCGGGTCGAGCAAGGAACTGCTGAATACAACGGCTATGTTTATCAGGTGGGTGGCTCTGGCGGTACAGGTGTTCGTACCTCAACTGTTTATGCGCAAATCGAAGCTGGCGGATCGATTGGTGAATGGCAAGAAAGTTCGTATGACTTACCCCAGGAAAGCTACAGGCTGAGTGCTGAAGCACACGATGGTTACTTGTATGCAATTGGCGGTCGCAATGGTCCAGCACTAAATACAATCTATCGCGCGGCAATCGACCCGGAAACTGGTGCGCCTGGTGAGTGGTCAGCTGAAGCAAATACACTGCCCGCTGTTCGCTATTACCACAGCACATTTATATTCCAGAACTATCTCTACGTTGTTGGAGGCGATAACAATGGTGGTGCTGTGAATACAGTTTATTCCGCACCGATAGTAGACGGTAGTATCGGAGTATGGACTCAGGCCGACGATGACCTACCAGCAAATATTTCACTATCGACAGTTGAGGTCCTAGATGACTACGTATATCTACTCGGTGGTTTTGCAGAATCAGCAAGTGCTTCTGTCTACTATGCCGTTGTAACCGATGAAGGTAACATCGGCAACTGGGTGCTAATGGATGACGCCCTTCCTCAAGGAGTTCAGGGTGCAAGTTCTGTAGTCATTGACGACGAAATCTTTGTCATTGGTGGCTACAATGGTGCATCACGATTGAATACTATCTACTCAGCCACAATTAGCGAACCAGGCGAAACAGCTGATGGCTGGTCTTTGGCCGAAGCTACGCTCCCGACTGCAATGGACCAGGGTGGAGCGATTACCTACGACGGGGAAACATACACTTTCGGCGGGCTAGCTGACAGTTTTCAAAGCGCAGTTTATTCAACAATATCTCCATCCGTCGTAAGTATGGACACCCTTCCAGCCGAAGATATCACTGACGGTGGAGGAACTATGCACGGCGAGACGCAACTCGGAGGTGGACTCACGGTTGACGACATTCCAGAAAGTCTTTTGGTCGGCTTTCATTTTAATACCGAGCCAACGGTGGATTGGGAGAACAATACACATTCGTCGCCAGTGGAGACGGTTGAGGAAATAGAGGGAGATAACACCCACATCTCCTTCAGTGGTGAAATGGACGATCTGGATTGTGATACTCAGTATTGGTATGTGGCTGCATATCAGTTGATTGATGGGGAAAATTCTTCAATTGGTGTAGCTGATAATACCGAGACTTTCACCACGGCTGCGTGCACAGATTCAGATAATGATGCCGACGGTATTTCATCTGCAGTTGAAGATGACTCCCCCAACGATGGAGATGGTAATAACGACGGTGCGCAAGACAGCGAGCAAGCAAATGTTGCTAGCATGATTGACCCAGTCTCAGGTGAGTACGCCGTGCTGGAGGTGGATGAACAATGTTCTATTGAGTCTCTCGAGATCGACTCAGAAGCCGAAGTGAGCGATCATCAAGATGGCACTTACGACTATCCAGCCGGCCTTATGGATTTCCGTATTGACTGCGGCGAAGGAGGCTTCACAGCTACCATAACTCAGTACTACTACGGTATTTCTGGAGACTTCGAGGTGAGAAAGTTCAAGCCCGACACCGGATACTTCAACATAGAAGATGCCTCAACATCCAACCAGACCATCGACAACGCACAAGTCAAAGTAGCCACCTACCAAGTAAAAGATGGCTCTAGCCTAGACCTAGACGGGGAAGTGGATGGCGCCATCGAAGATCCTGCTGGTCTGGGGCAAGCGGGTTCAGGTAGCAGTGATTTAGCCAACACAGGCTCTAGCGCACTGACTGCAGCACTACTGGCATTTTCTGCGATCTTACTGTCTGCAGCTATGTTACTTGTTCGTAGAGATCTAATATGAACTAATAGCCATAGAAGCTACTTATCAAGTGACTGATGGTGGCGACCTTGATGCTGATGGCGAAGCAAATGGTGTTATTGTTGATCCTGCCGGATTAGCCGATGGAGACCCCAGTAGCGCTAGTTCTTCAAGCGGTGCACTTGCCGACACCGGTCAAAACCAGATAACTATTCTACAGATTGGACTAGTACTACTAATAATGCGCACATTGTATTCATTACGGTTAAGATTAAAAACTAAAGTATAGTGATACTTTACGATTTATATCTACCAACTGTTTGTTTAAATTTGAATGTCAATAGTTTAGTAGTACAATAGGCTTAACCATTAACAATGTTAGGTGTATAAGAGGGATGCGTAGATTTAGTTTATTGGCTCTACTTACCAGTGCAATATTATTTGCTAGCTTTATCATATTACCTAGATCTGCCTTAGCCTTTTCTGGCGGGGGTTCAGGAACAGTCATGGACCCATATGAAATATACACATGTGATCAACTATTGGAAATTAATGATAATCTAACTGCTAACTACGAATTAGAGAATGACATAGACTGTACTGGTGTTACATACAATGGTATAGGGGCCAGTGGACCAGGATTAAAATTTACTGGCAACTTTGATGGAAAATTGCAAACAATCTCCAATATCACATCTACAACTGCCCTTGGTGTATTTAACTGGACCAATGGCGCCACGATCGAAAATATTAAACTTAGTGCCAACTCCTTTGATAATGCCTCCTTTTATATTGGTAGTGCAGTCGGAAGTGTAGATGGTGGAACCATAAGAAACATCCGTGCAGATGATTCAAACTCGTTAACCAACAGCGGAGGTGGTACAGGCGGAATAGTTGGCTACAGTGTTGGAACTGTCGATATCGATAGAACTTACTATAACGGTACCATTACATATGGCGGCTCATATAATGGTGGGGTGTTAGGGCTTGTAAACGGTGGGGCTACCACAATTGACAATAGTTTCAGTAATGCAACTTTGACAGGCTCGGCATCCTATACTGGCGGTCTTGTAGGCTCTGTTAACGGTGGTACGCTGTCAACAACAAATAGTTATGCTGCGGTCATATTCAGCTATGTACACCTTTACAATGGTGGTTTAGTGGGTGGGCTTTTTAACGGCGGAACTGTGACAAATTCTTTTTCAGCATCAGATATGACAGCTGCTGTAGGCACTAATAGTGGCGCGATGTTTGGCTTAGGGGATGGCACAAGTACAAATAATTCATTCGATGAGTATCTAGCTAATCGGTCAAACTGTACAGGAAATGGCACGGCAGCCTGCACTGCAGAAAATACTGCCAATGCTGAACCAAACTATTTTAAAAATAATAATGTGAATAGTCCTCTAGATTTATGGGATTTTGATCTTCTATGGAAGAAAAATGCAAGCGATTACCCGACATTTGCTACTTTTGGCGCTGTACAAATTGATACACCTGAAACTACAACTAATTCAATTAATTTTGGTTATAACTTCGTTGGAGTGTCAGGTTCTGGACCATTATCTTCGCCGGAGATACGTTATAGGAAAGCTAATTCGTCTGACCAATGGATATACCTTTCAAATGTTGAAAACACGAATTATGATTTAACCATTTCAGGACTCAGCTCCGCAACAACTTACGAAATACAAATACGAGCTGCGTTTGACGGAGTAGGCGAGTATACCGATTGGACTGATGGACAGTTGTCTGCAACAACTTTAGCTGCTCAATCTAGCGTAACAGAATCAACTGAATCAGATACATTAGCGGATACTGGAATGATGATTAGGGAAATAGCTATAATTTCTGGATTGATATTAGTTACAAGCTTGGCAGTACTTATTATTAGTAAGATTAACGTTAATAAAACATCTAGATAGTCTTTTTAACTGCAATCATTTATTGCTCAAAACGATACCAGTTATTTGTTAGTTAGACATCTAAAGTACTTAGGAGTATAGTTGCTAACATAAGAGTTATATAAGGGAGGACGGATATGATTCATGTATTTAAAAGATTTACACCTGGAAATCTTAAGTTTAGAATCAGTGCTATCGGCATATTTCTCCTACTATTAATTGGTAGCGCTGGTATACTTTCAGCTTTATCAACTAGCACGGTGTACGCAACTGAAGAAAATACATATTCTGAAATTGATCCAGACAATAATAATCAGTACACAATTAGTGGTACGCTTTATCGTGATCTAGCCCTAGATGACTGCGACAACCTTACCGAATGTAAAGTAAACCGAACCAGCGAAGTATTTGAAAATTGGGAAGTACGATTATACAGATCAGACACAGAAGGTGAGTGGGTTTTCCGAGATTCTAAACACACAAATTCCGATGGCGAATTTATCTTCTCAAGACAGTACACCCCAGGGACTTATTACATATGTCAGGTAAACCATACGGGTTGGACACAAGCAAAACAGACTTGGTCAGGTAGTGGATATAAAGTCGATACCGTAAATGAATCTGGTGCAAATGATGAAGGTGCGTACTGTGCTTCGATCTTATATACCGATGCTTCTGATAAATCATACAAAGCTCAAATCGGAACTGTTGATACACAAAAACCAGTAGGTACTGCAGTATACTTTGGAGGTAAAGAGGTAGAAGGTATTAGATATATCAAGTCAATCCATGACTTGTCATTTACCGAGACGATTACCGACAACCATAGCGTCGTTCGAGCAACTATATTAGTAAAGAAATTTAATACCGTAACTGACACATTCGATGGGTTCTGCGGCAATTGGAATGCACTTAGTTTAGGTAGTTATAGTTTAGACGGTACCAAAAACGTTACTAACACAGTTGATGATGTTGAGGTCTGTCGTAGTAACGACTTGAGTGAATGGCCAGATGGCACTTACCAAATTTTCCATGGTGCATATGATGAAACTGGAAATGAAGGTAAATATAACCTTGGCATCGACAACAGGCAATATTTTGTAATAGATAGTACATATCCTGAACAGGTTTCAGGTGTACAAGTTATGCAAAATGGGAATACACTAGGCTGCAACGCTAGCGTAAATAACAGGGTAATTACTGTTGATTGGGATAGCTCAACAGATGAAAATTTTAGTCACTACCTATATCAGGCAGACGCAGATAAACAAAAGCCTATCGATTTCAAAACCCGAGTTAATTCGTCACAAAGATCTGGAAGTATTCGCGACATAGATGGAACATACAATTATCGAATACGTGCCGTAGACATCTCAGGGAATAAAGGTAAGTGGTCAAATTGGTGTGGAGTGACACTAGATAGACAGGCTCCCGAAACGCCAACAGCTGTTCTGTTCGCAGAAATAGATAACAGTGAGATATTCAATGGAGGTGCTACCCGTTCACAATTCTTTACCTACAATTTAGCATCTTTTCCAGATGTGAGTCGGTACCAATTACGCTACTGGAACGATATTAATGGTTCATCTTACAAGGAAAGCACCCCCTGGAATCCAAGTAACTTAATTAATTATTCTCCGAGTCTTGGAACTTATAAGGATAACTTCACCCAAGGCGAAGGTACACATTACTTTTCATTCAGCGCATGCGATCTAGCTGGTAATTGCTCAGCATATTCTGAGCCATATATAGTAACGTTTGACACCTCAGCACCATCTTTAACACTAAATAACATCACAGATGGCAGTTCAACCACACGTACTGTTACAGGGACTACCGAACCAAACGTCCTGGTTAGTGTAACCGTTCACAGCACTCCTAGTACAAAATTAACTCAATCTGATGATAACGGTAATTGGAGTCTACAATTTACCAACCTAGAAAAAGGTCTTCATTCAGTTGAAGCAACAAGTACCGACGGTGCTGGTAATGTCGCTACTGAAACCGGTAGCTTTACGGTTACCGAAACTCAAGCTGTTGCCGGTGCAACTACCAGGTCGGCAAATTATGGAAACCAATCAACTTCAACCACTACTACTGACAATAATTCCGCAGAGTATGCAGTACTTGGATCAGAAAACGAGAACCCAAATACAACTACTCAAGTTCAGGAGCCCAATCAAACTGATAGTGATTTCGGGGAAGCTAATGTCTTAGGAGCAAACGACTCTTTTGCTGCAGCAGAGAACCTAGACCAAACAAGTTGTAGCAAGATACTTGGAGTATGTTGGTACGTATGGATACCAGTTATAATTATACTACCTGGTATTATCTATTTCTTCGGGACTAGACACTCAAAAGAATAACCTAAATAGAGTCTTAGTATGCTGTTGTTTTTAACACAAAGAGCGATGTGCAGCATATATGCTGCACAAGATGGTTGGTTTACATCTAACTAGGTAGCGCTTATACTAAGCATGAAGATTATGAATATATCCGAGGTGATCGAATGAATAAACCCAAAGTCAAAGATTTCGATGTTTTCATTGGTAATAATCGGAATTCAAGAAACTTAAATCATATGAGCCTTGGCAAAAAGCAGTCTACTGAAAAGAAGTCTGCTGTAGATAACTCTCAAGATATTGATGAAGATATTATCTCTGAAGTATCCAGTAAGCTATATAAATCAGACGGTTCAAAGTTTGCAATTAAAAAAACTCTTGGCGATCATATGGCGGAATTCAGGACTCGACTAATGTGGTCAGTAATCGCCTTGGTATTTGGGGGAGTTATTGGTTATTACCTACAAGATCAAATCATTGCTTTTTTGGTTAAACCTCTTGGGCAAGAATTATTCTACACCAGCCCAACTGGCGGACTAGACTTTTTAATAAAGATTTGTTTATTCTTTGGATTCTTATTAGCTATACCGGTGATTATATATAACCTAATCCAATTTATAGCACCAGCAGTACCAAATCATATCACTTATAACGTATATAAGATTTTATTGATCTCTATAATTCTGGCAATAACTGGCGCTGCATTTGCATATTATGTCTGTCTACCAGCAGCCCTACATTTTCTAAACACTTTTACTAACTCGACCATTCAATCTCTAATTTCTGCACAAGAATATTTTAATTTCGTAATGATATATATGGCGGGGTTCGCTGCACTGTTTCAAATGCCATTAATAATATACTTCATCAATAAAGTAACTCCACTAAAACCAGCGAAGCTATTAAAAAACCAACGAGTTGTAATATTGGTTAGTTTTGTTATTGCCGCCATACTAACTCCAACACCCGACCCAATAAACCAATTCCTAATGGCAGCTCCTATGATTGGTCTTTACCAAGCATCTGTCGGTGTAGTGTGGCAATCTAACAAACGGCAGAAAAAACGGCCTCCAACGCCAGAACAACTTTTTATGTTAGCCGATTAACTTAGCACTTGCATCGAATTTTGTTTCGTTTATAATTAAAGTATAAGAAATATGTAAAGGGGAAATATGTTTGGATTAGGTCTACCAGAATTAATTGTCATCTTACTTGTGTTACTGCTACTTTTCGGAGCAACAAGACTACCGAAACTATCACGAGCAATGGGTGAATCAGCTCGGGAGCTTAAAAAAGGCTTAGAAGAAGGTCCTGCTACAGATACAACTACCAAAGCTAAGACTAGCAAAAAAAAGTAGTAGCAAAAACTAACTTGTACTAGATCACATTAGTACTCTTTGGACTAAGAGTTAAATTAATCCTAGCAATAGGATTTTTTTAATGGTACCTAAAGTTAATTTATATATGCCAATACATTTCTGACTGTCAGTATAGTTTACAATTAATTACGTCTTAAGTTCTTGATAAGCCGAGTAGCTGCAATAATGAATACTATCAAGGCTATCACCGAAACCCCTAAGGTAATTCTCGTACCGGTATTGGTAAGATCAAATGAGTTTGATTGCTGTGTAACTTCACCGTTATAACTTGATGTACCATAGCTCTCCTGGCCATAGTAATAATTGCTGTAGGCATTATCACTACTAGTCTCTGCAAATGTACCCCAATTCAGCAAACCAGAAGGCATTAAACTAGTTTCTATCTTATAATTCATAGATGTTTTTGCTGTATTTTAATCATGTTTATGTTAATATGTTACCATAATATTAATTTAAACAAAGATTAATGATAAGAAAGCTATGCAAGAACAAATACAAAAACTAATGAACAATAAGGTAACCAGGCGAGAATTCCTAACCATGGTGGGTGCAGCAATTGTATCTATGATAGGTATTACTGCAACATTAAAAAATCTAGGCAACGCATTTGGTCCTACTGAGAAGAAAAGTAGTTCTGACTTAACTTACGGTAATAGTACCTACGGTGGAGGCGGAGCAAGTAATAAGCCAAGGATTTTGTAATGGCTAGGCTACCAATACCA
>JAGQMX010000029.1 GCA_020428425.1 Candidatus Saccharimonadota bacterium
TATTACTGCAACATTAAAAAATCTAGGCAACGCATTTGGTCCTACTGAGAAGAAAAGTAGTTCTGACTTAACTTACGGTAATAGTACCTACGGTGGAGGCGGAGCAAGTAATAAGCCAAGGATTTTGTAATGGCTAGGCTACCAATACCAGGCCAAGATGGCGGTACTTGGGGAGCTATACTCAATGAATTTTTAGAGACATCACACAATAGTGATGGGACTATTAAAAGCAGTTCAATACCTACAGTTTCAGGGGCTACTGGTCCCCAAGGACCAACTGGGGCCGCTGGAGCTACTGGACCAGCGGGTGCAACCGGAAGTAACGGTTCTGATGGTGCAACTGGTCCACAAGGAGATGACGGGACATCTAGAGTTTGGTTTTATGATGGAGCAGATTATATTGAAAAACCTGCGGCTAGAATATTTATAGGTGATACCGATCCAAGTACAGAAGGCTTTACGCTAGTCGATGGTGATATTTGGGAAAATACAGCATAACAAATGAGTAGAAAAGTTTGGCAGACTAATCAATGGATAGATATTGGTGTTACAACAACATCAGATATTCAAGAGTTTACTTCTTCGGGAATCTGGAATAAACCAGCAGGATCTTTTACTTCCGTAACCATAATTGCTGTTGGTGGTGGAGGCGGCGGAGGTGGAGGTGTCCAGCGAAATGATGCAGCTGCTTATGGCTCCGGTGGCGGCGGTTGCGGAGGGCTAGAGATGGTAGTTGTTGACTTTAATGACATGGGCGCTACAGAAACAATCACTGTTGGGTCTGGTGGTTCTGGAGGACCACCTGCTACTCACTGGTCTATAGGTTCTGGTATCGCTGGTGGAGCTAGTTCTTGTACTGTAACAAATGGATCAACAGTTACTGCCCCTGGTGGGGGCGGTGGAGGACATGGTTATCCATCTGGGCCTGGTAATGCAGGAGGAGCATCCGGAGGTGGAACAGGCTCTGGTGGTACTGGAGGATCAAGCGGAAATGGAGTTGACGGTGCTACAGGAGGAGGTGGAGAACCGGGTAGTGCTGGAGGGGCTGGTCACGGCGTCCCGGCTGGTCCAGTACCTGGCTTTGGTGAAGACGGTGCCGATGGTGGTAATTGTCCGGCAATATACGGTGTAGGTGCTGGAGGACGTGGTGGCGATGGTCTAGCTTATAATCCAACGCCGGCTGGTAATGGAGGTGCAGGGGGCTTCCCTGGTGGTGGGGGTGGTGGAGGTGGACACCATAGGTATACTATTTCGGACTCCGGATCAGGAGGTGCTGGAGCTAATGGACGCGTGGTAATAATCTGCACCTAACTAAAATCAGAAAAATGCACATGCTATAATTCTTATGAAAACAGGTAGTAATTATGAGTAGAAAAGTTTGGCAGAATGGACAATGGGTAGACGTAGGTAATAGCGTGCCGGAATCTATCCATTCAATTACTCAAGCTGACTTCGATGCCCTTAATTCACCAGACCCGAGCATAATATACGGTATTGTTTCCTCTGGGACAGAAACAACTGCTGACTCGGTGCGAATTAATCAAAAGCTTGTTACTAAGCTCTATGTCGGAAATACCGAACTTTGGACTCCAACTTTATTTGCTACAGGTGGCACAGTTAGCGATGTTGCTATGGCTGGTGTGATGTGGCGATTTCACACGTTCACTTCGTCTGGCCAGTTTGAGGTTTTGCAAGATAATTTGGAAGTTGAGTACCTACTCGTTGCTGGCGGCGGCGCAGGCGGTGGAAATGTTGTTGATTCACTTTTATCTGCCGGCGGTGGTGGTGGCGCAGGAGGCGTGCTATCAGGAGCACTGTTATCGGATGTTGGAGTGTATGATCTAGAAGTCGGAGCAGGCGGAGTTGGATCTCAAGGTGCAGCAGGTGGTAATGGTGAAGATAGTACTGGGTTCGACTTGATTGCTATCGGTGGCGGTGGTGGTGGCGCTAAAAGTAATGGCGTGGCTAAGTTGGGTGGCTCGGGTGGAGGTGGCAACTCTCAAGTAAATGAAAGCGGGGCTGCGGGAACTATCGGACAGGGCTATGCAGGTGGTAATGGGTTAAGTAGTTACGGTTCTCGTCCTGCCGGTGGCGGTGGTGGTGGCGGTGGCATAGGATTGAATGGTTATAGCTATGCAAGTAACGCTGTTGGCGGCGCAGGAGGAATCGGGATCGAGTGGCCACTTAGTTCTGGTGAATACTACGCCGGTGGTGGCGGTGGCGCTAGTGCGGGTAATACTGGAACGGTAGGGTCTGCCACTCATGGTGGTGGAGACGGTGGCTTAGCTGACGGCAATGCGGGAACAGCCAATACTGGCGGTGGTGGTGGCGGTGGCGCAGGTGGCTATGACGGCGCGATAGGCGGAGATGGTGGCTCAGGAATAATAATTATTCGTTACCAAATTGGATAAATAGGAGAAATAAATGTTACTAAATGGGAAGTGGCAGGCTAGTATGATGTGTCCAATAATACTATAGCTATATGTAGGGTCACAGATTATAAAAAAGCTATGTTAGGATAGAACATATGAAGGACAACATGATCTCAACAGTTAACCAAAAAATGACCTTCCATGTTATAGCTCTACCACATACCCAAACAACACTAGAATACGAAGCCTGTGCATACACCTCTAAAGTGCGCAAGTTCTGTAACATGATGAAATCACTTGGTCACACCGTTTATTTATATGCCTCGGAAGATAACCAAGCTGATTGCGACGAACTTATAACAATTGCCTCAAAAGCTGATCAAGAAAGATGGTTCGGAAAAAACGACTTTAAGAAAAACTTTTTTAATCTAGATTGGGATGCCTCAAAAATTCATTGGCAAGAAACCAACAAAAGAGCAATTAAACAACTTAAGAAACGCCTGAAACAACAAGACTTTATCTGTCTAATAGGTGGTGTTTGCCAAAAACCAATTGCTGATGCTTACCCGCAAACTATGTCAGTTGAATTTGGGATAGGGTACGAAGGTGTATTTGCGCCATTTAGAGTCTATGAGTCATACGCTCATATGCATTATGTACATGGCAAACTCGGTGATGATAATGGGCATTTCTTTGATAGTGTCATACCTAACTACTTCGAACCAGAATATTTTCCTTACTCAGCCGAAAAAGATGATTACTACTTATTCCTAGGTCGTATGGTTAAACGCAAAGGCCCAGAGATTGCCGTAGAAGTAACCAAACGTATTGGTGCTAAGTTAGTCATGGCTGGCCAAGGTGTAACTAAAAAAACTGGAAATAAAATATACAGTAAAGAAATAACCCTAGAGGGTAACCATATCACCCACGTAGGTCATGCCGATGTTAATAAACGAGCAGAATTATTAAGCAGAGCAAAAGCAGTATTCGTACCAACAACCTACATGGAGCCATTTGGTGGAGTGTCTGTTGAAGCCCTGCTATGTGGCACTCCAGTAATAGCAACAGATTTTGGTGCTTTCCCAGAAAATGTTCAGCACGGTATACATGGCTATAGGTTTAGGACAATCGGAGAGGCAGTCTGGGCAGCAAAAAACTTAGATAAATTGAACAACAAAAAGATTCACGAATATGCAGTCGACAACTTCTCTGTAGATAGAGTCAGGTATCTTTACCAGGCATACTTCGAACAACTACTCACCTTATGGGAGGATGGTTTTTATTCTAAATGGCATGACGGGGTATCTAAATATAATCGATACACACGAAGTAAATAGTTTAACACTCAATCTCTGTCGGATTTGAACCACCCATACGCTTATGTTAAACTAAAAAGTAATTATGTTAGGTTCTTGTAGTGGCTAGACTACCAATACCAGGTCAAGATGGAGGAACTTGGGGAGATATACTCAATGAATTCTTAGAGACATCACATAATAGTGATGGATCCATAAAGACTAGTGCTGTACCTCCATCTTCTGGCGCTACTGGGCCAGCAGGTCCTACGGGAGCAACCGGTCCGCAGGGTGAGGCTGGAGCTACGGGAGCAGGAACAACAGGTGCAACTGGTGCTACTGGGCCACAAGGTAATACAGGAGATGATGGGTCAGAAGGTGCAACTGGTGCTACTGGGCCACAAGGTAATACAGGAGATGATGGGGCTACTGGAGCACAAGGTAGTGATGGTGCAACAGGAGCTACTGGTCCGGCTGGTGATTCTTATGTACCAGATCCTACAGCTGAGTCAGACGGGAAAGTTTTAACTACATCTAGTGGATCTGCAGTATGGGGGGATGCGGTTGGTTTCATAAGAACTACTGCAGAATATAATGTAGCTGATCTTGACAATGATGCTCACGACAGTGGCACAATTACTATGGCACCTGCCTGGCGAATACTTAAAGTTGAATCTAATGTTGCTGCTAGGGTTAGACTTTATGCGAATACTAGCTACCGTGACGCAGATGTGAATCGAACAATTGGTGATGACCCTACCGGTGATCATGGGTTACTTATGGACTTTGTTACTACCTCTGGTCAACTAAGTTGGGTACTATCTCCATTAATTGACGGTTATACGACTGATTCTTCTGATGATGTAGCAATTACTGTGACAAACAAGAGTGGTGGTCAAAGTGATACTAATGTAACGATAACATGGCTGAGATGTGAATAAATGATTAATTTTAAAAGGAGAGAGTATGGCATATAGTTCTGGCACGGAGACATCCGATGGAGCAGCTACAGCAACACTGGTAGGTAAGATTGAAGATGCACTTACGGCACACGCTGCATGGGAATATGTAGAAGAAGTGACCGAGGGTGGATACACTACAAGAGTATGGAAAAACAAAGGAACAGAGAATGACTTCGGAAGTGATTGGTATCTAGCACTTATGCGGACTTCTGATACATCTGATCTAATGTTTAAGGCAGCTGAAGATTGGGATGGAAGCAACGCGATTAGAGGATGTTTAAATCCAGGCAGTGAGAGCTACGTTGAATCGACCTATCGCTCTAGGTATGGCGATACCGGATACCCGTGGTCAGATAGTAAATGGAATTCATACGTAAATATAGCCACACACACATCAAGTTTTTCTTGGATAATTCATGTAAACAACAAAAGATTAGTGGTTCAGACCAGTATTTCTGGCTCATTACAGGGTATTAAGTATATAGGTCTATTTGACAAAGTTGAACCCTTTACATCTGCAGCATGGAATTCATATAACTTTCCTTTAGTGCTCGCCCCTTTTGACAACACGGCATACGATACCGATGGGGCTGGCTCGTCTTCAAGACGACCGATGAGTACCGATAATACCAGCGATGCGTATGCTATAAACAGCTACTTCGCTACGGGATCTTCCATTTATTTTGTAAATACCTTCGTAGGAGACGTCGGCACACTAATAGATCACCCATACGTTGGATCCCGTGGATATGTTTTCCATACTTCCGGCAATACCACGAATGGTAATTACAGAGGAGTATATAACGACTTATTATTCTTTAAAGGAGCTGCGCCATCGCCAGTTGGCGGTGACACTATTTCGGTAAATGGTGATAGCTGGATTTCCTTGGGTCGCATCGGTAGCTACATAGTCTGGGTACCAAATGACTGATTATAACGACGGTTACTTATACGATGACACAAATCTCGGCTCAGATTGGATAGTAGCTAATATTGACTTTGGGCAAGGCGTAGATGAGGTTGAGGATACTGAATCTTCCGGGTCTACACCACAAGTACCAACCGAAGGTCAACTATGGCCAAGGGGTAATCAATCGAATAATTCATAATTAATATAGAATTTTTATTTATGACTTCGATGTATACACCCCGCCCAACAACAAGGCCGCCGTTTTCCTTCAAGTAATTCTGATACGGTCCGTTCAATATGCTTTTTTCTAGTTTCTGGTTTTTTTGTAGTAATATTCCAACAAATCCATTCATTCCTAGCTAGTGGTGTTAAATCTTCCCATCGTTCAAGTGCACTTTCATCAGACAACAAGGCAGATTGTAAGTCTTTTGGTACTTCATGAACAACGCCTGTAGCAATTTGTTTTGTCTTCATATTCTCATACTAACCCAAGGATAACTTACAGTAAAGATGCTAGTGTAATATAATAAATAACGGTAAGGAAAATATGAATAGAATAATTATAGACGTCAGAGAACCTGAAGAGTATGCCACTGGACATGTCAAAGGAGCTATTAATATACCTCCAGCACAACTAATGCAAGGCGCTAAACAGCTGGATGGTATACCGAAAAATACCGAACTTATACTTTACTGTGTATCTGGTAGTAGGTCTAATGTATCAATAAATATCCTAAAACAAATGGGCTATACTAACCTGACTAACGGTATCAACAAGAATCACGTAGAAGCTAACTTGAAAAATTAATCCAATAGTATTAAATTTTCAAATATCAAATCCCTAGGAATACATATTCTGCATGCTAGACTGAGCTTATGAAAATAATAGCCAAAGTATTACTGTATGGACCGAAAAATCAGATTTTACTTCTACAGCGTAGCAATAGCCACCCATACTATGCTTTACAGCCCGATATACCTGGTGGTGAAGTAGAAAGAGGTGAAACAAATAATGTAGCTGTGGCTAGAGAGTTAGAAGAAGAAACGGGAGTATCATTACCACCTAGTAATTTCACGCAAGTTCACGAGCAACAAGTTACACAACAGAAAAAATACTTAATATTTCAAGCAGCTATAAAAGAATTTCCAAAGATTACCTTAAGCTGGGAACATATTAATTACAGCTGGGGTTTAGTAGAAGATATGTTGTCTGTTGAATTACCAAAGGACATCGATAACTATTACGAAATGGTAATAAAATATCTCAGCCAAACACAATCCCAATAAACCAAAAGCTAAGAAAGCTATCTGATCGACTATGATGTTATACTATAAATATTAATATAAGGAGGAGCTCTATGTTAAATCTATTATCTCAAGTAGTAAATGGTGTTAAAGGTGGGGTTACATCAACTCTGAGTGGTGTCGGAGATATTGCTGGATCAGTGGTTGGTGCCGTTAAAGACGTAACGGTGACTACCTTGAAAGAATCAGGGGATTTCGTAAAACAAGGTGTTGAAGTACCGGCATCAATCGTAAAAGGATCATTGGAAGGAATAGCCAGTATTGGTACAGCCTCGGTTGGAGCTGTTAAGGGCGTAGTAGACGGGACTGTCCAAGGTTTCATCGAAGGTGGCGGGAAACAGGACGACGCGGTAAACGGTGCAGTTGCACAAGCAATTATTAGTTCTAAAGACCTAGGGGAAGATGTAACAGATACTGCCGTATCAGCGGTGAAAGGTGCTGTCGAAGCCGTTGGATCTGTTGGTGGAGATACAGCATCTGCAACCAAAGAAGCTGTCCAGACTGCATTTACAACTGCTACTGAAGTAGGTGGTGCATCTGTAGACAGTGTCACTGAAGCGTTAAAATCGGGTGTTGATGGTGCCGGAGATATTCTGGAATCAATGAAAAAACCTCGAACTTAAAGAAAATTAATGAATATTAGTAATTACAGGAGTCTATATGAATAAAAAGATGATGGTTATAGCTGGCATAATACTAGCAGTTGTATTAGTTACGGTTGGGGTACTAGTTTTCAACACATCAGACGAAGATGAAAATGCGAGTGTCACCAACTCCACATCAACTGATACATCTGACACTACTGCACAGAGTAGTAGCATACAAGAATCAACCCTAGCAAATTTATTAGCTAATGATAAAACTATTACTTGTACATTTAGCTACAGTAATGAAGAATCAAATTTTAATGGAACTGGTTATTTTGCAAACGGTGAAAATATGAGAGTTAATTATAGTGGCCAAGTAAATGGCAAGGATACAAATTTCTCAACAATTGTTACTGGTGGTACCAGTTATTTCTGGAATAACGAAACTAATAAAGGATTTAAATCTAGCGTCGATCCCGCGACCCTGCAACCCACAAATGATAGTTCTAGCGATAACCAAGGAATAGATCCAGACAAGAATATTAAATTCGATTGTAGTGATTGGCAAGTAGATACCGCTATGTTTAGCCCACCGTCAAATGTTGACTTCACCGACCTATCTAACATACAAATCCCAACCATACCCAATCAATAGAATAGTTTCACTTCGAAGCTGTTTACGCTTATACTGGAGTTTATATGATTTGGTATAAACAACCCATTGACGACGTATATACCGAATTGAATAGTACTATTAATGGGTTAAGCAGTGATAATTTAACAGCCAGACAGATCAAATATGGAGCCAACCGATTAGTCCTAAAGGGAGACCCCTTCTGGAAAGTAGTTGTAGAACCATTTAAAAGCGTATTTGTCGCTGTTTTATTAGCAGCTGCAGGTATAAGCTACATTAGTAATGAGTACCTAGATGGAACGATAGTACTAATTATCGTTTTTATTAATGCTGTTATCTATTGGAGTCAACAATATGCGACAGACCGGGTACTTAGAAGCTTGCGTAATCAAGATAAGCAGATAGTTACCGTCAAGCGGGATGGACGAGATGTTCATATTGACAGCGAAGAATTACTACCCGGTGATATATTCTATATCGATGAGGGGATTAAAATTCCAGCAGATGCCCGGATTATTAGTCAATCAAACCTACTAATAGATGAAGCCTCACTAACTGGAGAATCTCGTCCAGTCAGTAAACATAATGGTGTACTGAGTTCCGAAAAACAAGTATACGAGAGATCAAACATGCTTTTCCAGGGGACTTATGTCACTAAAGGTGCCGCCGAAGCAATAGTAGTTAATATTGGTAATCTAACAGAATTCGGTAAAATTGCCGATTTATCTATTGGAGAAACCACAAAAAGCCCCGTACAGGACAAAATAGATAAGCTAGTCACCTTAATGATAAAAATCATAGCCGTACTGGCAGGAATAACTTTTATTCTGTCATTAGTTAGAGGGATACCGACTGATGAAGCGATTAGGTTCGTTCTTGCTTTTGCAGTATCAGCTGTTCCAGAAGGGCTACCAGTTGCCCTAACTGTAATAATTGTTCTAGGTATGCGTCGATTAGCCAAGAAAAAAGCTCTAGTCAGATCATTTAAGGCAGTAGAAGATATTGGCTTGGTAACAGCAATAGCAACTGATAAAACAGGGACTCTTACTAAAAATAAATTAAGCGTCAATGAAGAATGGTCATTGAACAACGAAAGTCTAAAAAAAATACTTGGGTTAACTCTAGGGCCATCTTCTACTTTGGATGATTCGTTGGATATCGCCATTGCTGAATACACTAATACTAAACATAAGAAAGTAGATAAATATTACCCATTCGATCTAAGCATAAAAATGAGTGGAGTCTACCAAAAAGCAACTGGTGAAATATACATAAAAGGAGCACCAGAGCATTTATTATCTAGGTCTAATGTTTCTAGCGCTCAGAAAAAATTAGCAGAGTCTAAACTCCATGAACTTGCTTCCAAAGGTCATAGGGTGATAGCCATTGCCAGCTATAAAACAAAGAACCCACCGGAAGATTTGACAAAATTGACAAAAAAAATACACTTTATTGGTTTAATTGGACTTGCCGATGAACTGCGCGTTGAAGCTGCTGAATCAATTCGTCTAGCCCAGCAAGCCGGTATTAAAGTTAGCATGATAACCGGAGATCACTATGAAACTGCCTTCAATATTGCTAAGACACTAGGACTAGCTAACCACACCAACCAGATTATTCAAGGTACTGATTTACCTAAAAACCAGTCTGCACTTGCTAGAGCTATTAAAGATAAAACAGTATTTGCCCGGATTATTCCTGAAGATAAATTTAGAATCTTAAAAGCGCTAAAAGAAAAAGAAATTACTGCTATGACGGGCGATGGGGTTAACGACGTACCGGCCATATCAAATGCCCACGTAGGAATTGCCATGGGTTCTGGTAGCGATATAGCGAAGGACTCCAGCGGGATAATTCTTTTAGATGATAATTTTACTACTATTGTAAAAGCCATCAAAGAGGGAAGAACTATTTTTGAGAATATACGCAAAATGCTGTTTTACCTAATAGCTACTTCTATAGGGGAAGTATTCTCGATGATGGGGGCTTTAATTATTGGATTACCTTTGCCGGTGACCGCTATACAAGTACTCTGGTTAAACATTGTCACCGATAGTACTATGGTTTTACCGGTTGGGTTGGAACCAGCCGAAGATGACATCATGAATAAACGTCCCAGGCATCCTAAGCAACCGATCTTAGATAGGGTAATTATCACCCGCATGTTTCTAGTCGCACTGGCGATGGCCGCGGTTACAATTATTACAGTCATAATTCTCAAAAACCAAGACCATCAAGTTGAATATATTCGTACTGTTGCATTCATCGGACTGGCTGTAGGGCAGTGGGTTAATGCATTCAATGCTCGGTCCGAAACAAAATCAATTTTCAGTCGGAACTATAAAAAAAATAACGGGCTGTTAGTCGGTTTAGCAGTATCAATAGTTCTGCAACTGCTAATCATGGTCGGACCATTACGGCATGTATTTGATATTGCTGACGTACCAGTGCTAACTATGTTGTATAGTGCAGTTGCTATGTCAGTAGCCGTTTTAGGGATATCTGAAATTCATAAGTTATACACCAAACACTCCAGGACTTACCCAAAACATAAATCTGAAGTTACTCCAATCGCTTAGGTATCAGGTTGAATCCTGGGGGTATGTTATGCTTATTACTATAAATACTGAACGAACTGGAGGGTAGATTCATGAAAAAGAACCATCTGATTATTATAATAGCCGGGTTCTTTTTGATCGGTGGAATAATGTTTGTGGCTAATATTACTAGCGACTCAAACAGCAACTCTACTTCATCACAAGAATTATCCGAAGAGGAACAAATCAAGTTAAGCACCGAGAATAAGGACGCTGTAGAGAAACAGCAAGCAGATGGAAGTAACAATAGCCTTTTCAATGCAGATAGATTCATTACCTTGGAGGATTACCAGAAAAATAATCAAGACTATCCAGTGAATACTATAGTATATTTCTTTCACGCTAGCTGGTGTCCGATATGTGTTTCTATAGAAAAAGAAATCAATAAAGATCCCAGCCAGATACCTGAAGGTGTAACATACGTAAAAGCTGATTTCGATAGCTCGACCGACCTAAGAAAAAAATATGGCGTAACAACACAGTATACTTTTGTCCAAGTAGACAATAATGGAAATGAAGTAAAGAAATGGTCATCAACTAATCTAGCTTCGTCAGTGGCTAATATTCAATTATAACGAAATACAACCAATGCTATTAACTATTATTCTTTCATATGTAGCTGGACTAATTACGGTATTGGCTCCTTGTATACTGCCTCTATTGCCAATTATCTTAGGTGGTTCCATCGAAAACCAGGGAAAAGACCGGCAGCAAAATCTCAGGCCATATATTATTACAGCCAGCCTAGTAGTCTCTTTAATTATTTTTACCCTGTTACTACGAGCAAGCACAGCTCTTATTGGCGTTGATCCAAATGTATGGAGACTAATTTCAGGTGGCATCGTAATTATCCTTGGTGTTTTTATGTTAGCGCCATTACTTTGGGCAAGGTTTATAGGAAGTTTAGGAATAGAGTCAAAATCCCAGGGACTATTGAATAAGGCATTTTCTAATAAAAATCACACCCTGTCGGCTATTTTGACTGGGGCTGCTCTAGGGCCGGTTTTTAGCAGTTGTAGCCCAACTTATGCATGGGTGCTAGCAACTGTCCTACCTACTAATGCCTTACAAGGACTAATTTACTTAACTATCTACTGTCTGGGGGTAGCCACCTCATTACTTGCGATAGCTTTACTGGGCCGAAAGCTACTAAGCAAAGTAGGCTGGGCAACCGATCCAAAAGGTTGGTTCCAAAGAGTTATCGCTATAATATTCATAGCTGTTGGAATATTCATAATTACTGGGTGGGATAAACAAGTCCAAAGCTGGTTGGTAGAAAAGGATTATTTAAACTTAATTCAAATCGAAACACAGCTGGTTCCCGATCAGAATTAAGCTTATTTATTCCTAGATATTTGTTATTATTAAATAATGTCACAGTCAAAAAATGCAAACCTAATTGAAAACAATATTAACCGAATAGACAAGTACCAACGTAGCAGCCGAAATGTCGGTTTTATCGTTGCAGTCGTAAAAAGATTTGGAGATGAGAAAGTAGGCTACCTTGGGGCCCTGATAACTTACTATGGCTTCTTGTCATTATTCCCATTACTGTTAATTCTTACCTCCGTTTTAGATATAGTAGCCAGCGGAAATCCAGAGATTAAAGTGAAAATACTAGAATACGCTAGCAGCTATGTACCAATATTAGGAGATCAACTGCAAAGCAATATACCAGGTTCTTCCAAATCGGGAGTAGCTCTATTCGTTGGTCTACTTTTCTTATTTTACGGGGCAAGGGGAGTAGCCGATGCTTTCCGGCATGCGGTCAATAGTATCTGGCATACACCAAAAGGACAACTGCAAACATTTCCGCAGAATTACTTAAGTAGTGTTTACATAATCTTATTAGGAGGTTGTGGTCTGATAGCCTCTGCCGGGCTAGCTACCTATGCATCAGGGCTTGGTGATTTTTTCTTATTTAAAATACTATCTGTTGCCCTAGGGTCAATACTGCTAATAGCCACTTTTTATGGATTATTCCGGATAGCAGTTACAAAAACTGAGGTCAGCCATGGAGATCTAGTACTAGGCGCCGTATTATCTGGACTCGGGATACTGCTACTCCAGCTAGTTGGAGGCTTCATACTTGCCAACCAACTTAAAAATTTAAGAAATCTTTATGGTACCTTCGCCTTAGTGCTTGGCTTATTATTCTGGATCTATCTACAGGTTAGGGTAGTACTATTCGCCGTTATGATAAATGTCGTGCATAAATATAGATATTGGCCTGTATGCATATCTGCTGATGAAAAAATAACGTAATAAATTTGAAGATTTTAGTGCATAAGCGCTATACTATATGTAGCAATATGAGTGCTGGGAAACTTTCTTACTCGTAGGCTTTAAACTCTCGGAGTCCATACACACTGTCGATAGATAAGCGTCACTGAATAACTCCTAACTATTAGCTCATAGGTCAAAATGAAAATGCATAGATCGGTTGCATGATCAGACTTATATAGCTCCAACTAATAAAACCCGTTCATCTCTACACTGAAGATAATTCAGATAGGGTATATCTCTTTTAATATTTATAATCTGGAGCAAAGCAATGACAACTAAACAATTTATCAATCAAGAAGTATCGGTAACCTCATACAACTTCCAAGGTACAAATAACCTAAGAACTGTACCAAAACAAATATCTTATAATAACCAACGAGTTACATTCATCGATTCTGGTATGCGCTATATATTGAAAAAAGGGCAGGAGATAACTGAGCTATTCGATATGTGCGACGGACAAAATAACTATCGGCTGAAAATCGATGAAACTAATCTTCGATGCACTCTACTACGTATATCACCAGTTACGAGTTAACCTACTAATTGGATGTATCATTCTTTTTTAAAGGAAGTTTTATACAGAAAGTCGAACCCTTACTAGGTGAGCTTTTTTCTAGGCTAATTTCTCCATGATGCTGATCAATAATCTGCTTAGCAATAGCTAATCCTAGACCATTGCCATTAGCTGATGTAGCCCCTTCAGTATTTTTACCCCTGAAAAATCTATCAAAAATCTTAGCTTTCTCCTCACTCACAATACCGATACCCTTATCAGCAATTTTTATCTTAGCGCTACTCCTACTCTTTGATAGTGTGATAGAAATTTCCGGCTTGTTGCCAGTTTTAGTATATTTAATAGCGTTATCTAATATTATTCCGATAGCCTGGCGTAGCAGAGTACTGTCAGCTTGGATTACTACATCCTTTGCTAGATTCAATTCAATATCTGCCTGGCTGGTCTTTTTATACAATTCGGACTCAGGTTTAATGATTTTTACTAGATCAACGGCTTTAAAGTTTTTACTGTCTCCACCAATTTTCGTTAAGTTCAGCAGCTGACTAGTAATATTCTGCAACCTAGATACCTCTTCTAAGTTCGATGAGATGGTATCTTTGGCAACAGCTAGGGTTAACTTCTTATTCCTAAGAGTTACTTCAGATTGGGCTTGTATGACGGCCAGAGGGGTACGAAGTTCATGACTAGCATTAGCCGTAAAATCTTTCTGGAGTTTATGAGCCTCCTGAATTGGCCGAAGCGTTTGTTTAGCAAACAGATAACTAAGGTAGCCGCCAATAGCGATAATACTTAGATTCACGATTATTAGACTACTAAGCAGTTGAGCCCGGTCTTCAGATAACTGTTCTTCACGAATCTGAACTAACTCTGGAAAACTAGCAGGCGGTTTTCCTGGTCTTATAGCCTTCCTGATATATTCAGCCTGTCGTTCAGCGCCTGTACGTAGCCGATTACTAGTTAGGTTATATACTGGAATACTAAACATTAAACAAATTAAGGCAATAGCTGCAACATATCCAATAGTTAATCTTATTACGGCGGACTTAAACATTTACCACTCTCATCCGATAACCAAAACCCCTGACTGTTTCAATCAGTGAATCACTACCTGGTTCATCAATTTTCTTGCGTATCGATTTAATAAATACCTCAACTGTATTCGGTAATACGTCTGAATCAAAATCCCATACGTGGCTTAATATTTGTTCCTTACTAGCTATCGTTCCTTTATTAACCGCGAGATACTCAAGCACTGCGAATTCTTTTTTACTCAGTTTAATGGGAGTCTGTTTTGTTGTAAGTTTATTGGAAGAGAACCTGCTGACTTCCTTGTTGGTAGTATTAATTTGAAGATTTCCAAATTTGATCACTTTCTCGACAACATTTTTAGGGCGTCGCTTCAGGGCCCGCAAACGGGCCAATAACTCGTCAAATTTAAATGGTTTGGTTAAGTAATCATCTGCACCTTCGTCCAAGCCTTGAATTATATCTTCCGTCTCTCCCATCGCAGTCAGCATAATTACTGGAGTAGTTATACCTTTACGTCTTATAAGACTACATATATCACTACCGTCCTTTCCGCCAGGCAACATTCTGTCTAGAATAATAAAGTCATAATCTTCAGTGGTGGCGTAAGCTAATCCGTCATCGTAGTTCGTATTTAAGTCGACTGCGTAGCCGTCTTGTTCAAGGCCGGTCTTAATCGCTTTCGCTAACTTAACTTCATCTTCAACTAATAGAACTTTCATTGGTAGACATTATACTATCATTAACTGAATAATCACTGAGCAACTGATTGAACAATTACAAACAGAATAATGCTATAGTTTTAAGTATGGATTTTATTAATCAGTTCCATATCCAAATATGGATAGCCCTGGGCATTCTGCCGGTAATAAGTTTGATCATATTGCTTCAACAACTAGCTAATGCCAAAAAACATAAACAACTAATCGCTTACTATAGTAAATTCATATCTACCCGGCAGGCTACTAATGACCTGATTGAGGTAATTATCTATAACATCTACAACTGCAAGAACTTCTTCATACATGCTAGAGATATTGTAAAGTCATTCCAGAAAAGTCCGGACAATCAACAGCAGAGCCTAGACCAGGCAGTCAATGACTTCAATAATCTGAGTATTCAATTAGACAAAGACAACAAAATGTCGGTTGATCGGTCTTACACCAACGACATACCAAAACATGCACCGAGTGATAGCCCCTTTAAATCAATATGGTTTTGGCTTCCAGTCTTAGTCTCATATTCGCTGCTGTTATTTGTAAACTATAAATACAACGGAGCAAACAACGGTATTATGCTGGCTGTATTTTTTGTAGTGATATTATTGGAAATAATTATCCTATATTTCACTCTTAACAACTTCAACAGAATAAAACGCCTTAAGCAATACACTGAGGACCAGTTACTCACGATAATAAATTTGCTCGACATCCGTAGAATATTCGTAAAAGATAGCGCTCAAAAACTAACACAGCAGTACAACCAACTAAGGACTTATGAACAACTTTGTAATTCAATACCACAAGCTAAAGAATATTTAAAAGGGCTAGAAATATTAAAGAGAAATATAGCTGTTCTAGAGCAAACATATCGAGTTTCTGACATCAACGTAGCAACACCTCTGATAGCCGTTGGATCCCTACTGCAGAAAGCCGTAAAGGAAAAATATAACCCGGAAGCAAAAAGCCAAAACCTGAAATTTATTAATAACATACAACCTGGGCTATCACTCTACATTTCCCAAGAGAAATTATCACTGCTAATCGATCCACTAATCCAGAATGCAATAAATTCTAGCCAACCCGACCAGTCAGTGACTATCAAGGGAATACCTAAATCCAATAAAATAGAACTAGAAATAATCGATCAAGGAAACTCGATTACCGAAAAAGACCTACCCAGTATCTTTAGATTTGATCCAAAGCATATCACCACACCTGAAGCTGGGTATATCAGCTTAAGCCTAAGACTTGCTAGATTAATAGTTAGTACGCTAGGTGGTGAAATTAAAGTATCTAGCAGTCAAAAAGCTGGCACTATTATTAAGTTAATAATTCCCAAAACAAGAGGACAAAATATAATCACAACTACTCCAAAAATAAGTAAAGTAACTACACCATTAAGCTAATCATTAACGTCGCAGCTCTAAGACAAATAACTGCTACAATAGCTGTATGAAATTTGATCTATTTAGTGAAAAACTGGAATATTGGATAGTAAATGACGATACTAAAACACTTGGTGAACTAATCGACGTATTCGGTGAAAAAAGTTTTGGAGTTTTCTTTTTAATTATGCTCACAGTACCTTCATTACCATTTCCAACCGGTGGGGTAACTACATTTATCTTACTACCTGCTGTAGTCATTGCTGCTCTACAAATGGCTATCGGAAGAAAAACACTTTGGCTACCAAATAAGTTACGTGATCAATCAATTAGAGGGAAGTTAGCTACCAAATCTCTACCTTTTATTTTAGACCGAGTTAAAGATGTTGAGAAAATATCTAGACCTCGCATGAGAGGATTTCTTAACACTAAAGCCACCAAGACAACAATCGGGCTACTTATTGCGATTTTAGCGGTAGCTGCTCTTATTGCTCCACCATTTACCGGATTAGATACATTGCCATCACTTGGAGGAGTATTTATCTCTCTAGCCATAATATTCGAAGATTTAGTATTAGCTCTAATTGGTTTCATAGTTGGATTAGTCGGAATTGGTATACTTATTGCTGCTAGTAGTGCAGTGTTATTATTTATTCAAACAATATTCTAATAAGATATTACAAATAGCGGCACTATTTATATCAAACACCAAACTAATAAAAGTATGTAGTCACACAGATTTTCACGCAGAGTCTATAGATTTCGGTTTGGCCGAATACTGGTATATAAACCAGCTTTTACCTTTTTTTATAGGCTTCCGACCCTGAATAGCAAAAATATAGCTTATAAATATTGCGTTTGATTTCAATTCGGATCTTAACTTAGAATCTAATCTAGGCAGTGTTCGCGGTGTCATGAACGCCATAACAACATCAACCTTACTTAAATCAACAGCCCATAAATTTATGAATTTTATTTTAGCATTATTAATGCCAAAGTTATTTACCCAGGCAATAAAGAACAGTACCGGATTTAACTCATAGCCAACGGCTCTATAGCCTCTCTTAGCAGCTGCTTTAACAACCCGACCATCTCCACAGCCAAGTTCCACAAATAGATTACCAGGACGTAACTTCGCATCATCCAGTAATTTATTGACATCAACCTTACGAGTCGGTAACCATGGGGCTGCCGAAATGCTGGTGTAGGCTGCTAGTATTAAGAGAACTAGGACTGCAAGGTATAGATATAGCATTACCTTAGAATAGCTAGATACTCTATAATATTCAAACTAACTGACTTTGAACCATAGCCTCGATATCTTCGTACTAAAGATTAATACACTTTTCTAGATCAGCAAATCGAGATATACTTGGCAGAGGTTCTTACATGAAATTAAATACAAAACTTCCAAACATAAATCCAATATCCTATGCTGACATGTTATTTCGCAAAGATAAGCGTAAGGATCTGTTCCTAGAACTAACTCAAGAAGACCGTCTAAAATTTCTAGGTTCAGCAACCAAAAGCGTTAAGATTGACCTACTAAACAAACTTAGCGATGAAGATATTGTTAGCATCCTACAAAGCCTAGATCCAGATGAAGCTACCGATATTTTGCAGCTTCTAACCAAAGCAAAACGCGAAAAAGTAATGTTGCTTCTTAGCCAAGAACTTAAAGATGCATTGTCTACGCTACTAGCTTTTGATCCAGATACTGCCGCAGGTTTAATGACCTTGGATTATATAGAAGTCGATGAAAAGGACAACATAGAGGCAGTAGCCAAAAAGTTTAGAGCCCATGAAGCAAAAACTGGTCGACCACCGGTAATCTTGACTCTAAAAGAAGGGCAATTAGCAGGTTTTCTGCCTGGCCACGAATTAGGACTAGCAGCTAAAAGCGAAGTAATAGGGAAATATATCAAAAAGATTCCCTCGATCTCCTATGCAGCGACTCACCGTGATGTAGTAAAGCAATTCCAGAACCACCCACACAGCAAAGTTGTAGTATTAAACGACAAAAAAGAAGTTGTCGGAATTATCTATTCCGACGATATGTTAAATTTATTATCCGAATCTAGTGCATCCTCTTTGTATAACTTCGCAGGTATCCACCAAGAGGAAAGTATTACTGACTCCGCAACTAGTAAGGTGAAAAACCGCTATCGTTGGCTAATAATAAACCTTGGTACTACCTTTCTAGCTGCTTTCACGATTAGTATGTTCCAAGATACCTTGGATAAATACGTACTGCTTGCAATCTACATGCCGATTGTTGCTGGAATGGGAGGAAATGCTGCTACTCAAACTCTTGCTGTACAAGTAAGAGGTATTTCTCTACAACAAATAAATATGAAAACTGCCTGGAGAACTTTAAAGAATGAATTAGGCGCAGGGTTCATAAACGGATTAATCAACGGACTGCTTGTCGCGATAATCGTTATGATTTTCAATCAGGATATTAAGATAGCTGTCATATTAGCCCTGGCTATGATAATCAACTTACTAGTAGCCAGCATATTTGGTACAATCGTGCCACTGATTATGAAAAAACTAGGCAAAGATCCGGCCACTTCAGCGACAATATTCATTACTACCGCAACCGATGTGCTTGGATTCTTGGCTTTCCTCGGCCTAGCTACATTAATTTTAAATTAGTTACTGATTCTAAGCGAATCAATTGGATTTTTTCTTGCTGCTTTTATAGCCGGAATTGTTCCAAAAATTATACCTTCCACTATGGCTACGACAGAAGCTATAACAATAATTTCGATAGTAATTACAGGTTTAAGTTCGGTAGTAATCCGAATAAAATAGTTTGCTACATAGGATAGTACAATACCCCAAAAGCCACCAATTAATCCTAGCATTGTAGCCTCAGCCATAAATTGATTTCGAATTTGTCTATTTGTAGCACCAATCGCTTTACGAATTCCAATCTCATGAGTCCGCTCACTAACCGACACTAACATAATGTTCATTATCCCGATTCCGCCAACCAATAGGGAAATACCAGCGATGCCCGCTATAAGAGTAGTTAGTTTTGTTAGAATATCTCCAGTAACTTGAATATTTTCTTCTTGGCGAATAACAGCAAAATCCTTTTGTCCTCCATGAAGTTTGGTTATTTTGATATTTAGATCATTCACTAATTTTGTAGTATTCTTGGGCTCATCGGGCCGAACCAATACCCGAACTATCTGGGTAGACTCAGGAGCTACTTCAGCAAGCCTAGTCCGAGGAGTATATATTCCTGTATTCAAATCTATACCTTGGCCAAATAAGCCGCTATTAAATTCTTCAAATACTCCTCGTACGATAAACTCTTGCCCACGTATAGTTAAAGATTGACCGATTGGAACATTTTCTTTAAATAATTGTTCGGCCACCCGTTTTCCAATAACTGCCACCTGTCGACTTTCTTCGCCTTTAGTGAAGTAACTGCCAAATTCTACTTTTTGATTAATAATATCTGGAAAATTGATATCTGTTCCTAAGATAAAGCCATTATCGTAAGTAACGTCACCACTACTCGCTCCACTATTTAATAGGCTAGCTGCACTGAATTGTCCAACATGTTTGGCACCTACAACAGCTTCTACGTCAC
Organism: Candidatus Saccharimonadota bacterium; assembly: GCA_020428425.1. Lineage (GTDB taxonomy): Bacteria > Patescibacteriota > Saccharimonadia > Saccharimonadales > AWTP1-31 > JAGQMX01. The sequence continues at coordinate 20,209 of JAGQMX010000029.1, forward strand.
TTTCATTTAACGAGCCACTTCCAAAGCCATAGGCATAATTAGGATTTACACTTACAATATCTCCATCTTTATCCCTAGTTACCACATTCCCAGGCCTTACAGTAACCAAATCATTTCCTAATTGGTTCACTTGCTTAACTATCTGTTGTTTAATGCCTTGACCAAGGCTAACAATAGTGACTACTGATACAATTCCGGCAATTATTCCGAACATTGTAAAAAAACTTTGCCATTTGGATCGCCGAATTACCCGAAGCGCTAAAGCATAATTACCGTTTAACATTGATTTTTTCTCCTTAGTTCGGCTATTCTTCATTTTGGCCCGACTTTTTTTGGGTTTCTTGCGTTTAGTTTTCTTTGGATCACTAGAGTCTTTCTGAGGTAATAACTCCATAATTGCTGATACTCCAGCTAAATCATCCTCTTCACTACGTCTAGGAAATAGATACATGGTCTTTTTAGCTAACTGTGGTATTTGACCCTTTGCCGTGCGCTGATCATGCACAATACTGCCGTCGTGCATATATACTGCCCGATCAGCATAGCGCGTTAGTTCTGGGTTATGAGTAACCATTAACACAGTATTGCCGGTCTTATTCAGCTCACTAAGTAATTCCATGACCACCAGACTAGATACACTATCTAAATTACCGGTTGGTTCATCAGCAATTATTATCTGCGGGTCGTTAACTAGTGCCCGGGCAATTGCCGCTCTCTGAATCTGCCCACCACTAAGTGCCCCTGGCATGAAATACTGTCGATCTTCTAGTCCAACTCGTTCTAATAAATCTGCTGCTCTCTTAAGCCTACGTACTGGGGTTACTCCTTTATAGGCCAAGGGCAGGGCAACATTGTCTATAACATTTAACTTAGGTAGTAAATTAAAAGATTGGAATACAAAGCCAATCCGATCGCGCCGAGCCTTCGCTCTCTGATTAGGACGTAATCTCTCAACCGAACGATTACTCAGCTTATATTGTCCATGAGTTGGACGATCAAGCAATCCAATTACATTCATGAGTGTCGTTTTACCCGAACCACTCGGTCCCATAACCGCTACAAATTCTCCAGCTTCAATCTCTAAATTGACTTCGTCTAATGCTACAGTAGTAGCGTCGCCGAAGCCGTACAGTTTACTGACGTCTTTTAGTGATATTATTGGCATGAGTGAGGCTTTTATTAAAACGATTTTCGATAATGACTCTACACTTATTCTACGCTTAAATTTGCCTAGTCGACAAGTAGTTAATGTAGTAAAATTTTATGCTAGAGTAATTTGTTATAATTAACTAGTTCTAGATCGGCCCAATATATCTACAAGATTGAGTAATTATTAGAGTATTTACACCTGGAGGGGTGTCCGAGTGGTCGAAGGAGCACGCTTGGAAAGCGTGTGTGCGGGCAACCGTACCGTGGGTTCGAATCCCATCCCCTCCGCCAAAAATAATACTTAGTTATTTGAATAAATACACAGAGTTAAGAGATAATAGTACCAATTTTTTCGTTGCGTACAACTTTAAGTAGATTGTCTTCCTTCATTGCATCAAAGATCACAACTGGCATCTCATGCTCCATCGCTAACCCCAGAGCGGCTTTATCCATAACGGTTATCTTAGGATTCTCGACAGCCATTTGGAAATTCAAGTTGTTAATTCTTACTGCATCCTTATGTTTTACAGGGTCTTTATCATATACTCCATCAACTTTTGTAGCTTTGAGTACCACATTGCAATCTAGCTCTAAGGCTAGGCTTACTGCTGCAGTATCGGTAGTTAAATATGGTCGGCCAATACCACCAGCGGTGACTACCACCCTATTTTTTTGGAGATGTTTGTTGGCTAATCTAAAAACAAAAGGCTCGGCAACTTGCTCAGCATAAATGTTACTCAGACATCTAGTCTGTATTTCATTGGCTTCAAATATGTCTGTTAGGGCCAGGGCGTTTATCATAGTGGCTAACATCCCCATATGGTCACCAGTTACTCGCTGAATCCCATGTCCAGCAATTTGAGCTCCGCGAACAAAGTTACCACCACCAACCATTATTATGACTTGGATGCCTTCATCAACTACTTTTTTCACTTCCTGGGCTAACCAGTCAATTAGATTTGGGTCAATGCCACTGTCATATTTACCAGCCAATTGCTCACCAGATAGCTTTAGCAAGATTCTCGAGTAATTTTGTTTCATTAATATTCAGTCTAACAGATTATTAAAAAAATTAAGTAATATTTATTATCCAGGTATACTTATAGGTATGAAACTATTCAGCTGGAATGTAAATGGGATAAGGGCAGTTATTAATAAAGGTCAATTTGACAAGTTCATAAAACAATACGATCCAGATATCTTGTGTATCCAAGAGACTAAAGCGCACCGCGAACAAGTGGAAATAAATTTACCTGAGTATAGTGAATACTGGAACTCAGCAGAAAAAAAGGGCTACAGTGGTACCGCAATTTTCAGTAAAACTAAACCACTAACTATTATCAAAGACATTCCCGAGGATATCGTAGCTAAACATTCTTTAGCAAAAGATGACTACGGGCATCCCAATAATGAGGGTCGGGTTCTCGCTGTCGAATTCGACAGTTTTTTTGTCGTAACCGTCTACACCCCCAATAGTAAGGGCGACCTCAGTCGACTAGATCTTAGGCATAAATTTTGGGATCCAGCATTCCTAGACTATGTAAATAAACTGCAGCAATCCAAACCGGTAGTATTTTCTGGAGATTTAAACGTTGCTCACCAGGAAATAGATTTAGCTAATCCAAAAGCCAATGTCGGAAAACACGGCTTTACCAATGAAGAACGAGAAGGCTTTGACAATATTCTTGGTATTGGATTCGTCGATAGCTTCCGTTTGCTACACCCCGATCAAAAAGATGCCTATTCTTGGTGGACGCATTGGGCCAATGCTCGGGCTAGGAATGTTGGTTGGCGAATAGATTATTGGCTAGTTTCTAAACAATTAAAAGATAAGGTTAAATCAGCTGCAATTCATCCCGAACAAATGGGCTCAGATCACTGTCCTGTTAGTATTGAATTAGATCTATGAAAAACTTGCAACTAACCCTCCTGTATCTTTGCGAAAATGACAATATCCTTCTAGCCATGAAGAAAAGGGGATTCGGGAGGGATATGTACAACGGTGTTGGAGGTAAGGTTGATCCTGGAGAAACAATAGAACAAGCTATGGTCAGAGAATGTCAGGAAGAAATTGGAGCAACACCGACTAAATATACCAAAGTAGGATATCTAGTGTTTGATGAACATCATGAAAATGTACGAAAACTGATGCATATCCATGTTTTCATAGCAACTGATTGGACAGGAGACGTTGTCGAAACCGAAGAGATGCAGCCAAAATGGTTCAATGAAAAATCTATACCATTTTCCAAAATGTGGCCAGCGGATAAGCTATGGTTGCCTAGCGTACTTGCAGGTAAACAAATTACTGGGGAGTTTTCACTCAACGAAGACAATAGCGTAGATAAATTCGACTTCAGGGAAGTAGCTAATCTTCTCGATAGGGGGAAGTAGCGTTTATCATGAATTTAAATTATTGGTATAAACAAGATGTAGAACCCTGCTTCCCGGATCTCGCTTGGAGTAGACCTGAGAATAGGTTGCAGGCCGGAAAACTATTAATTATTGGGGGGAACGTGCACGAATTTAATGCTCCAGCACAAGCCTTTGCAGTTGCCTTAGAGGCTGGAATAGGAACGTCACGAGTACTGATGCCGATAGCCGTAAAAAAACAACTGGCTAAATTTCCAAGCCCTAATCTAGAGATTGAATACACCGCCAGCACTCCAAGCGGCAGTTTTGCCAGCAAATCACTTGCTGACTTCCTTGACCATAGTTCTTGGTCAGATGGAGTGCTGCTAGCGGGTAACTTAGGTCATAACAGTGAAACAGCTATATTGTTAGAAAAATATATTAAGCACTACAGCGGAATTCTACTATTGACCAAAGATTCTGTAGACTATTTTGTGCAACACCCCACTGAAATAGTTATGCGACCTAACACTTGCCTTGTTCTTACCATTGCTCAATTACAAAAAATTGGAACAAATTTGAAGTTTAAAACAGTATTCAAGTTTGACAATAATATATTGGAACTTGTCCAATCACTTCACGAATTTACCAAAGAATATCAAATAAATATAATCCTTAAACACTTGAATATTTTATATGTAGCAAGTAATGGAAAGGTAAGCACTACAAAACTAACTCCTGACCGAGAAGTCTGGCGGGTGGATACTGGTACTAAAGCAGTAGTGTGGTGGATACAAAATCCAACAGAAACCTTTAAAGCAATCACCGCCTCGATTGCCGATCTTACCAACAAAAACATAGAATAGTTACAGAAAGTATTATGTTATATAACCTTATTGATAATATGTATATGAAATGGTAAAATAAAATGATGAAAGATCACTCTCCTAGTAGAACTCACTTTAGTAGTGTCATGCAAAACGTTGGCCTCAACCAAATTCAACGCCTCCATAATGATTATCGCGGTATTATCAACGGCGAATATGATCATGTTCCAGATAGAATATTTCGAATAATAGAAGAAGGCAACGAAAACGGCCACATGCGAGCAAGCTACATGGTAGGTGCGATGGCTGTCGAATCTGCCGCAAAATTAACTATAATGCCTGATGAACAAGTTGATCTATTAGCTAAGGCTAGTGATAGCTGGAGATCGATAATTACTGCCAGCGAGAGATTTTCTTCTCCTAATATTTATACACTCCAAGCAAAGCTTGGTCTTGCAACGCTACCAGCAGAAATGAGCTTAGCTTTAACCGATAAATTGCCTGCCGAATGCTTTCAACAAGAAATGTTTGATAATTTACTTGAATTGGCCTCATTTAGTAAAGAGTACAGCAGATACATATACGAAAATCCAAACACATCTGATCGGGTAAAACGAAACGCTTTTAGCGAACTATCTGGCTTCAATTCAGAACTAGCCGTTCTACTGATTCATCAACGTTTTAGTCTAAACGCCCGAACACTCGGACAACTAGCTCTACCTGCTTATTATTCCGAGGATCATGGGATGATCGCCGGAAGAGGCAGCAGTAAATCACATGCCTGGGACATTAATCTTTATGAAGAAGACGAAGACGGGGTAGATGTTTTGGCAAAAATACAAGTAAAATCGCGAGCGAGTGCCCTGCGAAAACACCGAAAAAATTACGCAAGTGATATTCTAACTATTTGCGTAGCCGAGGATCTAGCTAGACATGATCAAGTAAAAGATTTCAAAGCAACATGGGTATTAAATGATATAGAAAATGAATATAATGGTCAGCGAGTAGACCAAATTACACCGATGATTAATAGGAGAATGAATAAATCTTCAAGTAGGCTTGAAGTTATGACCGATAAATTACTCAACGTTATTGAAGATCATCTGGACTAGATATTTCGTAAAAAATGGTGCCGCAGGACGGACTTGAACCGTCACGGAGTTGCCTCCACAGGATTTTGAGTCCGGCGTGTCTACCAATTCCACCACTGCGGCATCTACGGGAAATTCCCAGTGTAAGTATAACCCGAGACAGGCTATAATAACAGAGTAAGTATACAGATGTTCTAACTACTCAAAGAATTATTGCCATAAAGCTAGTTGACTCTATCTAGGCGTAGTTGTAGAAAATATCGTATACTTTAATCAATACTTATGGCTAATAACCCCGATACTACTAATCCTGACTCACAAACCGGCAACCAAGCCGCTGATTTGGTACGCAAAAAAATCAACAAAATATACAATAAAGAACCGGACACCAAAGAAGAAATTATTGAGGTAGTTGAGCTACAAAAACCAAGATCCAAGCATCAAGAATACATGATGTCCCTAACCGAATCCGGCAGGTCGCTAGCCGAAATTCAGACCGCTTGGCACAATTATTATCTAGGATTAACCGACTCCGAAAAACATGCAGTGTGGCAAGAGTTTTACGCCAATCATGATAAACAAACCGAAAAAGATAACCAACCCAAAGACAATGACCTGAATACTGAGTCACCTACCGGAGCAGCGACTATACAGTCAAACAATACCAAAACTCTTAAACATAATGTCGCCAAAAGCTCCAAGACACGATCGGTCTCCGACATTAAACAGCAGCTAACAAAAAAGGCTAATAAGTCTGCGAACCGTAAACTTAAAACTAAACAACATTTCCAGTCGCTTCTTTTTGGTGTTGGTCTAGGGTTGGTCGTAGTACTTATAATGCTGTTTGGATTTTTTAATGATAGATTTATCGCCCCATTTATTACTCCAAGTAAATCTGTCAGCGCAACACCAATAATAATTGATGGCTCTTCGACTGTGGCCGACGGCAGCTCAAAAGTAATTATTCCTAAAATCAATGTCGAAATTCCGGTTGTCTACGATGAGCCCTCTATAGAAGAAGATGCCATACAAAAAGCCTTAGAAAGGGGTGTAGTCCACTACGCTACTACTCCTGACCCTGGCCAAAAGGGAAACGCAGTTATTTTTGGTCACTCAAGTAATAACATTCTTAATAGCGGTAAATATAAATTTGCATTTGTACTTTTAAGTAAGTTGGAAGAAGGTGATGTTTTTTATCTCACCAAGGACAAAGTGCGCTATGGCTATAAAGTCTATAAAAAAGAAATTGTTGCGCCGACAGATTTAGGAGTATTAGGCGCTAACGATAAGACCGCTACAGCCACCTTGATAACCTGTGACCCACCAGGAACATCCTTGAACAGATTAATAGTAGTAGGCGAGCAAATATCCCCAGACCCTACTAAAAACGCTGCAAACCCCAATAAAAACAAAAAAACTGACCAGCTAGAAATAATCCCTAGTAACGCGCCTAGTCTCTGGCAGAGAATATTGAATGTCTTCTGATATTTCTAATTGCTGCATGATATAATTGAAGCACTGCAAAGCAAATACAAAATATGGATTTTCTAGACCCAAACAAGAAACGCAAACACATCCGTAGAATTTACCTCGGCTATATTTTAATTGGCATCGGAATATTGTTATCAGCATTTATCCTGGTCTATATTTCCTATGGCTATAAATTAGATAGTCAAACTGGCAACATTGTCAAAAACGGCCTGATATTCATAAATTCTGCACCTGAATCGGCATCGATATATCTGAATGGCAAGGAAAACGGAAACACCGAAAAACGCCTTACTGTACCAGAAGGCCAATACTATATTGAACTTCGACGCAAAGGCTATACAACCTGGAAGAAAACCATCAAACTAGCTGGAAGTAGTATTGAAAGACTAGTCTATCCGGTACTATTTCCCGAAAAACTCGAGCCAAAGGCAATAAAATCTTACTCTGCAAACCCACAGTTTTCTACGCAGAGTCTGGACCGTAAATGGATCATTATTAGTACACCTGGATCAATAACAAATTTTGAGATATACGATACATCTAAACCACAAGACCCGGCAAAAACTTTTTCGGTACCTGCGAACATATACTCTCCTGCAATAAAACCTGTGACCAGTGATATTAAACTTGTTGAGTGGTCATCAGACAATAAAAACTTCCTAGTTAAACATAGCTACGATGGTAAATATGAATACATCTTAATCAACAGGGAAACGCCTTCAACCAGTGTTAACCTTAATAACTTCTTTGGAATTGCTCCTAAAGAGATAGCTTTACGGGATAAAAAAGCCGACCAGTTCTATATACTGCAGACTGATCTATCCTTAAGTTCAGCAACTAGCAAAAGTAAAACACTAACTCCAGTACTTGCTAACGTCTCTTCTTTCAAGTCACATCAAAAAGAAATAATTATATATGCAACCAACGATCCGGCAACCCCGGAAGTTACAACTCTAATGATTAGAGATAACAACAAAAACTACAAAATTAAAGATTTCGCTAAATCTCCGTTGTTGCTAGATATTGTACAATTCGATGATCATTGGTACGCCGCAGCAACCTCAACAAAAGAAGGAGGATTATATATCTACCAAGACCCAGTCCAAAAGATAGATCGTAAATTAAAAAACGCTCTTATTCCATACAACATTTTGAAAATAACTAAGCCTGTCAAATTAAACTTTTCTGCTAACGCACGATTCGTAATGGCTCAAAATAAAAAAGGTGTAGCCGTATATGACTTTGAGGATGAAGATCGCTATAACTATGATTTTACCAAAGAACTGCCTGCTGGCCAGTTCGCAACTTGGATGGATGGACACCGGATACTAACTACTATCGATAAAACTAGTGAGGTATTTGAATTCGACAACCAGAATAAACGAATTCTTGTACCAATAACAACCAACAGTTTGCCGTATTTTGACAGAAATTACGAAAGATTATTCACACTAGCAGAATCTACAACTACTCCAAAAAGTGTCGATCTAAATAAAACAATTCTTAAAATTGGCCTCAAAGATTAGTGATATCAGACAATCTTACTCTTGTTTAAAAGGGTACCGATAGCGTAATATAGTTACATAAGCGCCATAATCGAAGGGTAACTGTGGGCAAACTGAAGAATACAATAACAATCAACGGAAAAGTATACGACGTCAACAATGGACAGGTGGTAGATAACGTCAGCTCAGCTCATCACTCTGCCGCTGAACGTACTTCTCAGCATCCTAAGCACACCAAGCACCCCAAACACATCAAGCCTCGTCATCAAGTATCAGACATTATTAGACCTACCCAGTCTCTGAAAGCAAAGCATAGCAGTCAGAACTCGTCAAAAACAGAGACAGTAGCAGTTGAACTAGCTAAACCTGACGAGAAGAAGTCTAAACACCAGACTAAATCACCAGCGCAGGTTAATCCTGCAAAACGTGGCGTAAAAAAAGCAAAAACTCTTGCTCGAAATTACGTAAAGAAACCGACAATAAAACCAACGGCTAAAAAAGAAGCAAAAGCTCCAGAAGTAATCGCCTTACATAGTTCAGTAAATTCAGAACGACTAAACCGAGCTAAAAATACCCGTCAAAGCCACAATGTAAGTCGATTTGGGAATACTTCGGATATAACTGTAACAAAAAAAGTTAATCACATATCCGTTGTACCAGAACCAAAGAAACATAAGAAACCATACGATATTTCCGATATCCCCCCACAACTTCCGTCAAATAAGGCTAAGGCTCATCTACCTAAATCTAAAGACTTATTCGAATCTGCCTTGTCGGCTTCCAAAAGTCACCATCAATCATATAAGCCAAAGAAGTCTGCTAAGCGGAAATCACGAAAGTTGAGCATATTAGCTGGGTCAGGAACAGTAATATTATTACTAGCTTTCTTCGTCTACCAGAATGTGCCAACTATAGCTCTATACACAACCTCTTCAAAGGTTGGTTTCCAAGTAACCAAGCCCAGCTACCAACCAGCCGGGTATGGACTAAAGGGACCCTTGGAGTACAAGCAGGGTAGCGTAGTCCTAGATTTCCGATCAAACTCCGACGATAAACAATATAGCATCCAGCAAACTAAGACTGATCTAGATAGCGCCTCGCTACTAAATAACTATCTTGCTGCTGAGAATAAAGATTACTCGACCGAATTTGCAAACGGCCGAACAGTTTACATTTACGGGGACAATAATGCTACTTGGGTGGACGGTGGTATCTGGTACAACCTAACTAATGATGCAAATCTAAATAATGAACAGCTTTTAAAAATAGTGTCTAGTATATAAGTAGCCCTTTTGGCATTCTGTTTTTTACCGTACAATAACAGATATGAATTCAGCAAAAGTAGTCAGAACTCGATTTGCCCCTAGTCCAACAGGTTTCTTGCATGTTGGCGGCATACGAACTGCTCTATATGCTTGGTTACTTGCAAGGCAAAACGATGGCAAATTTATTCTACGCATAGAAGACACCGACAAAGCCCGAGAGGTAGCTAACTCTGACCAACATATTATTGATAGTCTTAATGCGCTCGGCCTTAATTATGACGAAGGCCCAGACATTTCCGGGGACTACGGGCCCTACCGCCAAAGTGAGAGAATAGATATCTATAAACGGTGGGCAAAAAAACTTCTTGATAGTGGTCGTGCCTACGCCGATCCGTACTCACCAGCTGAAGTCCAAAAGTTCCGTGAAACTGCCCAGAAAAATAAACAACCGTTCCTATACCGAAATCACCGGCCAAATAACCCTCCAGAGTGGGATGGCAGCCAACCTCTACGTTTTAAATCTGAACCGAAAGGCTATACTTGGAGTGATGCGGTTATGGGCAATCTATCTACTGGGCCCGAAGTTATTGACGACTTTATTATATTAAAATCTGATGGTTACCCAACCTACAACTTTGCTCACATTGTCGATGACTACGAAATGAAAATCAGCCATATTATCCGCGGCCAAGAATTCCTGGCCTCTACGCCAAATTATCTGAACATGTACGAAGCGCTAGGCATAGAACGACCAATTCTAGCAACCATGCCCCACATATTGGGCCCAACTGGCAATAAAAAACTATCCAAACGTGATGGCGCCAAAGATGTACTAGACTACTTAGCAGATGGTATTCTTCCCACTACGCTTGTAAACTTCATAGCTTCACTCGGTTGGAATGATGGCAGTGAACAAGAAGTATTCTCAGTACCAGAACTTATTGAGAAATTCAGCCTAGATCGAGTTCAAAAAAGTGGAGCCCGCTTTGATGAAAAAAGACTAACTTGGATGAACGGGGTAGAAATAAGGTCAATGGATATCGATAAACTCTATGAGCTAACGAAAGACTACCTTCCGGAAGAAAGTAACAATTATGACAATGAATATAACAAAGCCGTAGTAAAGATCACACAAGAAAGATTAAAATACTTCAAAGAATTACCCGAACTTACACAATTCTTTTTTAAAGAACCACAGTCAAAAGAAGTTCTAAATCTTTTTCAAGATCCAAAAAACAAGCAACTAAAGAAACTCGATCGCAAACAAATAAATGACTTACTTCATGCCACAATTAATACATTGGAAAAGTCCTCATTTGATAAGGCGGACCTAGAATCAAAGCTAAATCAACTATTAGTCGATAAACAATCAAAACCAGGTATATTATTCAGTATTATCCGAATTGCAGTTAGTGGTGCACCGGCCTCACCCCAACTCTTCGACACCCTTCAAGTACTAGGAAAAGATAAATCCATGGAGAGACTACGAAAAGCCACAGAGTTACTAAACTAGAGAAAAGCATTAGCGTTTGATACAATAGCATTCATGAATGATGACATAAACATAAAAACTACAAAACCAAAATCACCACAACCAAAAGTCAAACCAATACCGACAGCCGATGAACCTCTTGATTTGGCTTCTCATCCAGATGCTATCCAGGCCGGTCTAGGCAATAAAACATCTACTCCTCCAGACTCAGTTGGCGCAAGCACCAACGATAGCTCCTTATCTGAGCCAGTGGGAGGAAAAAGGACTAAGAAGCCGCGAAGAAGTCCCAAACAATGGTTTAAAGACTTATCTAAAAAACAAAAGATATTACTAATTACAGCAATTCTACTGTTGCTAATAGGGGGAAGTGTATCGGCATATTATTTGACTAAGAGTGAACCAGCACCTGCACCCCAAGCTGTACAACCTGAACCGCCAAAACCTACAACTGAAGCTAGTAAGCTTACTGGCGTACAAGTAAAACCTGAGATGAATAAACGCTCGATAACCGCCGTTATGATAGAAAATAGCACTGATGCCCGACCACAGTCTGGTCTAGCAGATGCAGGAGTAGTTTTTGAGGCAATAGCCGAGGGAGGCATTACCCGTTTCTTAACTCTATTCCAAGAATCTCAACCAAAAAATCTAGGACCAGTTAGAAGCGTACGACCATACTATATCGATTGGTTACAAGGCTTTGATGCGGCAGTTGCTCACGCTGGTGGAAGTGCCGATGGACTAGCGAAAATACGCAATGAAGGTGTTAAGGATCTCGATCAGTTCGCAAATCCTGGGGCCTACAGGAGAGAAGCAAGTCGAGTGTCTCCCCACAATTTATACACTTCAACGGCTGAATTAGATAAATTAAAGACGCAAAAGAAATTCAATACAACCGACTTTAAAGGATTTGCCAGAAAAGAAGAAAAGGCCAGTAAAACGCCAACTGCAAAATCGATAGATTTCAATATTTCTGGGTTCAACTTTAATCCTCATTATGACTACGTTGCAAAAACCAACAGTTACTCAAGAAGCCTGGCTGGTGTGCCACATACCGATCTAAATACCAAGAAACAAATTAAAGTAAAAGTAGTAATTGCCATGATCATGAACTACGGTATTGCAGCTAATGGCGTAAATAGCTCATACAATTCGATTGGTAGTGGGAAAGTATATGTTTTCCAAGATGGAACTGTTACTGAAGGAACATGGGAAAAAACAGGCTCTAAGAAACAAGTGGTATTTAAAGACAAGAACAAAAAAGTTATTAAACTCAATCCTGGAAATACTTGGATCAGTGCTGTTGGATCTGCTACTGGTGTAACCTATAAATAAGAACCATGACCAAAACGACCACTCTTAGTATTTTTCAAAAAGCTACAAGAAAATATTCCGGCCGGATATTCATAATACTGTTTGCTATAGTTGGCATACTTATCATCTTATCAGCTAAAGCAAGCACATTTTCTATAGCAATAGAACCAGAATCAGGTGTTCCACAAGGAGACGCCAGAATAATATCTGATGCATCTACCTCTGGACAAAAAGCAATTAAATTTGTAAAATCTACCCCTCCAGTAAATGAAAGTCAACCAAATGAATCAAACACTGGTCCTCGTTTTTCTTTGGCAAATTTATCTGTTGGTCAATTTTTAAGCTCTAGGACATGTAATAGACAACGAATAAATGAAGACGTAATAATATCTGATAATTCCCTCAAAGGAAAAACCTTCAATATAACCGACTGCGAAATTAGGCGACTGGTTGTAGGTTTCGGCAATCAATCTCCATTACCTGAGAATGACATACCAATAATAAATATAGATTATTCATATTTTCCTACAGAATTTATCACTGGAAGTGCCGCTAAGATGACAGTGAATCACAGTTGGGTTAATAAAGGTGCATCACAGTTCAAGTTAACGGATAACTGGGCTTCTCCATCATCAGGTAGCTATCCCTTGATAATTAAAAATTCGGTACTAATAGCCGACTATATAACACAACCAGCCCATAGCGAGGCATTACAGACTCCGGATGATGTCTCTGTATCAGGCATGCAATTTATAAATACAGTTTTTGCAGTTCGTGCTGGTCCACTGGATAATACTGGTATAACAGCTACAATTAACTTTAAAGGAAGGAACAGTACTTTCGACGGCTGTTATTTCCTCTGGGAGGGTGATCCGCCGGTACCGGCTTGGTATTCTGTAGAGATTGGTGGTCCAAATAATGTCGTTAAAAATAGCTGGTTCGAAAAAGGCGTTGCTGGCTACGACACAAATGGAAAACCAGATCTTGATAGTGCCTCATATATAAATAATAAAGATTATAATACTGGGCAAGTATTGTCCGATCATTAATTTAAAATAGTAATAAATATCAAATAATAACTGGTGACCCCGGCGGGATTCGAACCCGCGATCTTCTGGATGAGAACCAGATATCCTGAACCGCTAGACGACGGGGCCATAGCAATTGATTATTATACCCTATATCTATTAATTTACCGTAGTGTAGTTATCTTGTTTATGTTAACATTACAGTAGTAAATACAATAACTATAGGGACTAAATGATCGTTTGGATAATTATTATTGGTGGGTTAATAAGTATCTCGGCTGTTTCGTATTTTAAATTCCAAGCTGCCCAAAAAGATATACAGACCCCTGATAAGCCTAATAATTCTCAACAGTCTAGTTCTTCTAGCATCTTAGAGGCGGTCTCTGATGGAGTAGTAATCTTAGATGAAAAGGGGACCATTAAACTAATTAATCCGGCGGCTTGTGCGTTGTCAGGATGGCAGCAAAAAGATGCCTTAAATATTGATCATCATTCTGTTTTTCAACTTAGCGATGAAAAAGGAAATCCCTACGATGATACAAACAACCCATTTAGCCTAACTATTTCTGACGGAAAAATACACCGAGATAACAATGCAGTATTGACAGAAAACGGTAGTAAAAAACGAATAATCCTTAGTATGAGTGTATCTCCGTTATATAATAATGATCAAGAATTTAATGGTGCCGTGGGAATTCTTAGAGACATTAGTGAAGAACGTAAAGCTGAAAATCAACGAGCAGAATTTATTAGTACTGCATCGCATGAAATGCGAACTCCAGTAGCCTCGATTGAAGGATACTTAGCCCTAGCTATGAACCCTAAGGTCAGCCAGATAGATGACAAAGCGAGAAGCTACTTAACTAAAGCTCACGCCTCTACTCAACACTTAGGCAGTCTTTTCCAGGATCTACTCACTAGCGCGAAAGTTGAAGACGGGAGACTAGCAACCCACCCTCAGGTAGTAGAGATGAGTAGCCTGCTGACTAACCTAACTGAAGATCTCAAATTTGTTATAAAGAAAAATATTTCTGTAGAATTCGTAGTAGGCAACAATGGTGCTTTAATTAATGCTGAAGAAGATACAGGAAGTGTCCGAGTCGTTCAACCCATATACAACGTATACGCTGACCCAGAAAGAATACGTGAAGTTGTAACCAACCTATTCGATAACGCAGTTAAATATACCGATACTGGAAAGATAACTATTGGATTAACCGGGGATAATCACATTGTGCAATTGTACATTAAAGATACTGGTAAAGGTATCCCAAGTGATGACATTCCTCATCTATTCCAGAAATTTTATCGAGTAGATTCCAGCGATACCCGTACCGAAGGCGGTACTGGCCTTGGCTTGTTTATTACCAGAAAAATAGTAGAAATGTATAACGGAAGAGTCTGGGTAGAAAGCACCGTCGGCAAAGGTAGTACGTTCTATATTAATATACCTAGATTAAGTAACCAGCAAGCAGCTGAGTTAAGCGGGAAATCTTCTACAACTATCACACCCACAAGAAATTAAGCCGCTATTAGCCTATTTGATTCAGCGACAAACATGATACAATATGTAAAACATTAAGCATAAGTAGGAACAGGAATACAATGGCCAAAATCATGCTAGTTGAAGATGATAACAACCTAAGAGAAATCTATGGTGCTAGGTTATTAGCTGAAGGTTATGAAATTGTATCTGCAAAGGACGGTGAAGAAGCTCTTGCAATGGCAGTAAAGGAAAAGCCAGACCTAATTATTAGCGATATAATGATGCCCAAAATTAGCGGATTTGATATGCTAGATATTCTAAGAAGCACAGCCGAAACAAAAAATACCAAGGTAATAATGATGACAGCATTAAGTCAATCTGAAGATAAAGACCGTGCTGGTAAATTAGGGGCCGATAGATATCTGGTAAAATCTCAAGTTACTCTTGAGGACGTGGCAAAAGCTGCACAAGAAGTACTAGGTGGATTACCTCCAACTCCTCCTGAACAAGCAGCAGAATCAGCACCAGCACCAGCAGCCACTCCAGCTCCTACGCCTACAGCTGAGC
>JAGQMX010000030.1 GCA_020428425.1 Candidatus Saccharimonadota bacterium
GTTCGTTTTGTTGAGGCCATATTTCTACTCCTGAACTTTAGCTTTTTTTGGTTTTTTTACTTCTTTTCTTCCTTTATCTTTTGACATAAAAAACTCCGTTTCTACTTCCACTATTAACAGGGAAATATATTACTAGAAATACCTGACTTCAGGCATTTAACTTCTTATAGTGTACACTATTTTACTCGGAAAAGCTAGGCCGACATGTCGGGGAGTGGTGTAATTTCGAATATTTCAACACTAAATTCCCCAGTTTTGTCACTTAAAAATGGGTGGTCTTTTACGAGTTCTAGAGCCTTGTCTATATTCTCAGCTTGGATAATTGTATAGCCACTTAAATCAATCGCTTCGCGTACTTTCCCATCATCCACTTGGGCTTTGCCTGGCGCTAGAGGAGATCCTATGTCTGTCAGTGCATCACCGACTTTTTCCATCCAGCGACGCCATCCGTCCATTATCTCTTTTCCGTTCTCTTCAGAGATGTTTTCCATTGGCGTAGCTGGTCCTTTGTATAGCAGCATAAATTTTGTCATAAACTTTCCTTCCTTTATTGTCTTGTGTAATTTAATTATACTCCTAGTAGTTTTTTCAGCTTTTTGTCTGCTTCGTATACAACGCAGGTTGCTATATAATCTACAGCTATGACTAAAGCAGTTCGAGCAATAATAATGACCGATACCCATATACTGGTGATGTTTAGAAATAAGCAGGGTAGTAAGTATGCTACTTTAGTTGGCGGCCGGATAAATGAAGATGAAACTCCAGAAGAAGCCTTAATCCGTGAGATAAGGGAAGAGACTAAACTGAAAATTACTAATTACGAATTAGTCTTCATAGAAGAACATGCCGCTCCATATAACAGCCAATACATCTATCTGTGCGAAGTAGAGTCCTATAATCCAGTAGATCTCGAGGAATTTTCGGAAGAGGCTACCCTGAATCGACTTGGAATAAATATGCATAAGCCGATGTGGGTGGCTAAAACCGGGTTTAAGAACCTAGCTTTTCGAACTCCAGCTTTGCAATCGGCAATAGTTGATGCCCTGAAAAACGGCTTTCCAGCTGAACCGATAGATCTTTAGCTATATGCTCAATACAAACTTCTCAGATTTCTTGATTTAGACTTCAATAAATCTATGTAAATAGATAGTCATTACACTTACAATAATGACACCTAAAACTAGAAATATAGTTTGTGGTCCAGCTATCATCTTTTCTTCTTTTTTATGGATGCTGGGAATAATATCGCTAACGGCAATATATATGAAGAAGCCTGCAACTAGACCCAACACAATATCTAGCGGCACCTGATAGTTACTTCCCAGTTGAAAGAATATTATAGCTGCCACTGTTGTAGCTAGGGCACTGTAGAAGTTTACTAGCAGGACTTTTCCTCGCTCCATGCCTTTACTTAGTAGTAACCCAAAATCACCAATTTCCTGTGGTATTTCGTGAGCAGCTACAGCTAGGGTCACGACAATTCCAGTTGCTGGATTGACTAAGAAGCCTGCAGCTATAGCGACACCGTCGATAAAATTATGTATTGTATCGCCAATAATAATTAATGGAATTTCAGGGTTAGTTTTCTTATTTTCTTCTTCGTGGTGATGGTGAAACCATCTTAGAAAACGCTCTAGCAAGAAGAAAGTCAGTATTCCTATCAGCGTAAAGTGAAGGGCGCTATCGACATTGCCTTCATGGGCGGCTTCTGGCAATAGATCTACGAAGGCTGCTGCTAACAGCGATCCAGCGGCAAAGGGCGTGGCGTATTCGGTTAATTTATTTGCTCTTTTCTTGTTTGCTAAAAGCATTACTCCACCAACTAGTGAAACTACTCCACCAACCAGCGAAAAGAAAATTACTTGGTATATATTAGACATTTTAGTTCCTTTATATCTTTTATTTAGTCCTTGATTTGGTTTATGTGAATAGTATAGACCAAAAACAATTAGACTATTATTAGATTGTTATTTGTTATCAATGAATATTCGTAGGATTTCAGGTGGTTTTTTCGGTAGGGCCTTCAAACACTTCTGAAGGTATACGGTAATCGGATGATATATTGCAATTAAGCAGTATTTATCTGGAGGGTATTATATCACAATCCACCATACTGTCAGCCTTTATTGCGTACTACTATTTCAGGTTTAGATCTCGTCTGTTAAATAAGGTATTGGCAAGCAGTGTCAATACTAGAGCCAGAGCTGTCATTATAATCATCGGTTGAACCGAAAATTCGGTGCTAGGAAAACTTGGAGTATGTGTAAAAGGTGAAAAGTTTAGTGTCCACTGTGGCCATTTAAAGATGCCAGCAAAAGTTGAAATTAAGGTGCAATATCCATAGAAAAACCAGGAGAAAGTTTTTGTGAAACGGCCGAACAACGAATAAACTATTAGAATAACGGCCATAAATAATAACATCGCTGGGATACTCACTGAAGCAGAAATCAGTACGTCACTGAATCGGTGATTGAATTGACCGGATGCTAGAGAAAAACCAATCCCTCCGGCTAGACCCATTAAGACAAGGTTAATTATAACCCCAGCGGTAGTTAGGCTAACGTGACTAAAGAACCAACGAGTTCGGCTCAGTGCCGTGCCTAGCAGCGATTCGAGTCTCCCGGAAGACTCTTCGTCTTGCATTTTAGACAGGGAAGTAACCACGTAACCAGCAAGCATAGCTGCAATAATTGGGAACATACTCGAAATGATAGTATCTAGGAAATCTCCACCCGTGCTGGTAGCTGCTAGAAATTCCTGTAGTACATCTGAGTTCTCGAAAATCTTACGGAAGTCATTGGCCGTGACTGCCATAACCGTGCCAAATAAAATGAATCCAACACTCCAGCCCAAGAAGCCAGTACTTTGCAAGCGAAAGGCTAGTCCATTGGCACTCAACAGACTGGGCTTAGCTCTCGCTGGCCCCTGTTTGGATGCAAAGATACTAGATCCAATATCTCGTCTACTTTGTAAATAAAATCCTGTTAAACAGGCAACCACTGATCCTACAGCTAGCAGAATCAAAGGTAATATTCGATTTACATTGTAGGGTAAAACTTGGTAGCCCCATCCAAAAGGAGATAGCCAAGTTATCCAGTTTGGGGTAACGATTAAACCATCAGGACTGATCTTGCCTAAAACATCTCCAAGAGCTCGTAGTATAAAGAAGCCGATGAGGGTAGCTATCGCCATGCCGTTTGATCCTCGTCGGTAGTCACTAAGCTGGACAGTAATCGCACTAATACATGCAAAAAATATTCCAACTAGCCCTAGCGAGGCAGCTAAAAAGGCTGAGCCAACCTGGTCCAGTTCCTTAATCGGTAGCAAAGATAAGAATATTAGAATCGCCATAATGGCGTTCATGCCAATAGCTACGATTAGTGCAGCCGAAAGTGGTGCTTGTTGACTGACAACACCCGAACCAATTAATTCACCAGCGCCAGTTTCTTCGTTGTACCTAGTATGACGGGATACCAGAAAAATACTGGCAATCGCCATAATGGCGGCTGTTGTGATGTACAGCTCTGCCATAACAATTGTTCCGATATTGGCTCCATGAACTGTACCCTGGAAGACGCGACCAATAATACTGGGTGCTGAAGAGGATACATAGGCCAGCTGGGCCGTTGCGTCGGGATAGGCCGTAAGCAGCGACGGAGCACTGCCGGCAACCATTGCTATAACTAACGCGATAGTTATCGGGATTACTATCCGATCCCGGCGTAGGGCCAGACGTATAAGCCGCCAAGTACCAATAAATCCAGTCATTACTTAGTTCCGGATTTATCTTTTTCTTGATAATACTGCAAAAACAGTTCTTCCAGTTGCGGAGGGTGACTGGTTATCTGGGTGATATCTAGGTCAGCAAGTTTTGTCATGACTCGGTTTAGGGAACTTGGTTCAACGTCAAATGAAATGTTTTTATCATTTGTTTTAAAATTATGTACCCCATGTATTTTAGACAGACTATTCGCTGGTTTGCTGGCTTCTACAATAAACTTGGTGCGGTGTAGTTTCTGAATGTTATGTAAGTGGCCAGATTCAACGGTGACTCCTTCCCGGATAATAGTGACTCGGTCACAAAGAGATTCAACTTCAGCTAGAATATGTGAAGAGAGCAGTACGGTTTTACCCTCATCCTTTAGTTGCTTTATGTAGTCTTGAAAAACGACTTCTAACAGCGGATCTAGCCCGGAAGTAGGTTCATCTAATATATATACTTCAACGTCAGAAGCTAGGGCAGCAATTAGGGCTACTTTTTGGCGGTTTCCTTTAGAATAAGTACGGAATTTTTTCTTAGGGTCTAGACTGAATTTTGCTAATAATTCTTTGCGTTTAGCTTCGTTAATTCCACCTCTTAGGTCAGCTAGTAGATCAATTGCTTCGCCACCACTTAGATTGGGCCAGAGGTTCACGTCGCCAGGAACGTAGGTTAGTCGCTTGTGAAGTTCTACTGAATTACCCCAGGGCTCTTTGCCTAGGATCGATACCTGACCAGAAGTTTTTTGGATTAATCCAAGTAATATTCGTATGGTAGTCGATTTACCTGATCCATTAGGACCTAAGAACCCATGTACCTCGCCTTTTTTAACTTCTAGGTTTAGTTTATTTAGGGCTCTAAACTTTCCAAAATCTTTTACTAAATTTTTTATTTCTATAATATTTTCTGATTTATCCATACCAATGATTATGCCTGATATTAAGCAGAATACAAAGCTAG
>JAGQMX010000031.1 GCA_020428425.1 Candidatus Saccharimonadota bacterium
CTGCGTAACCACTCCGCCAAGGCGCCAAGATACACAAGGCTATTATAGCTTAATTAATATCCGGAAGGTAGGACTGAGAATAATTATTCCTAAGTCTTATTAATATTTCTTGTTTCGAACTTTTGCAGTAATAACTTCAGGTCCAACATCCTGAATCTCAAATTGCGGTAATCTATCAAAACCAAAAATTAATTGCGACAAATTAGAACTTATTCGAAATACTCGGCCATAATCTCGAGCCCTATCTGCATCTTTAGCTTCTACAATAGCACCAACGGGCTTAATAAGTCCGTCTTCAGTAGTAAATGTGATGATACCTGTATCTCTAAAGTCTCTTGATTGATCATCTATTACAGTAGTCTTAATGGTGGGTAAAATACATTCTCGTTTATCCAGGCGATAACTACCAACAAAATCATAGCCAGCCAAACTTGTATTAAGATTTATTAATCCTTTTTTATCTGGCATGGACCCATTCAAGACCATTTGGGCAGCTGATTGAGGACTATTGAAATCTACAATACCATCTAAAACACCTGCAACGTGTGCTACAGGAAAAGGCATGTGCCGCTCATGATGTTCTTCTGGTAATTTTCCTAAATTATCAAATATGTCCATTATTACTCCGTTATTGCAGTTTATATATTTGTATTCTTTAAAATACGAATCATTGGTAAAATCATTATCAAATCACATCCCAAATCATATACTTGCGAATATGTGAATTAAATATACTATCATGTATACCTGATATTGTCAACTATATTTGTTTGCTTGGGTATTATTAATAGCTAATAGATAAGTGTATAATACCGTTTATGCAAATACCGGTAAATGATACCCATTTTTTTATTGGTTTTCCAGTTCTTATCGGCCTAGCTCTGGATACATATATGAGGTACAAAAAAACCGGCAATATATCAACTTTATATATCTCTCTTGGCAGCTTATTTCTAGGTCTTGGATCATTCTTCTGGGCCGTTCCATCGTTATTTACTTCTGACCCAAAAACACTCAGCTATTTCACTCTTGTTGCCGATTCATTTCAAGCTTTATTTTTTTTAATGTTATGGCTTCTAGCTATAAGGGCCTTCTTCTCAACAAATAAACTATTAAAAATATTCATGTATATTTTTGTATATTCAATTACATTTGCCTCGATACTACAATCTACATATAGAACCGTAATTTCTCCCTACACTACATACATAGTTGAGTTATCTAGCAACACATATGATATCGTCTTTAAAGATACTACCTATTACTACTTTTTTGCTGCAATAAATAGTATTTCACTCATCCTTTTGGGTGTATATTTTTTGCGAAACGCAAATTCTTCAACCTCCAGCTCGCAACGAACTAGAATAAAAGCTATGTCTTTGATATTCATACTTGGGTCGTTGGTGTTTATAGCAGTTCCAGCTGTACCATTTGGAACGAATATTAATCTGGAAGACAGAACTATATCCATTATCTATGTAATTGTACTAATTGTCCTGTTGATATCAACCATGTCTAGGGTACTTAACAGAAAAAAGACAATTCCTCGTATTCCAAGCTAGTTATTGCTAATTACGCTAATGAATAGACTAAACAATGTATAATTATGCTTATGCAATTGCCACTTCATGACATTTATCTATTTATTGGCTTTCCGGTTTTAATTGGCCTTGGTCTAAATACCTACAATAATTACAAAAAAACAAAAAACCAATCTAGCCTTTATGTTGCTGTTGGAAGTATGTTTTTAGCAAGTTCACTATTTTTTACGATTGCACCGACCATTTTTACCCATGATCCGAAGAATATTGGATATTTTGCTTTTATTGCTGATATATCTCAATCACTGTTTTTATATACTATATGGTTATTTGCAATAAAAATAACCCTCAGAACTAAACAGTACTGGAAAGTAGTGGGCTACCTAGTAACTACCTCCTTGTTGGTTGCTAGTATCACCGAGGCAGCCATCAGAAATTTAAACCCACCCTATGGAGTAACTATAACTAATTTATCGGCAATATCTTACGATATAGTAATTACTGAAACACCTGTCTATAGATTGCTACTGGGTTTAGAATATTTCTCAATGATATTGGTTGGAATATATTACTGGAGAAACAGTTTCACCGCAAAAAACTCAACACAAAAATTAAGGATTCGAGCTCTTTCGGTCGCATTCATATTTGGACCGTTTCTTTTCATTGGACTGCCTGATGTACCGATAAATCCATATATTAATATCAAAGATATTGGTGTTTCAATAATTTATCTAATAATAGGGCTTTCTCTATTAATTGGACATATTGCTAATAGGCGTAATACTACCAATAAAACTTAGCTGAACAGGTGAGCTACTTCGTTCTTAGTGACGCTGCCTTGGTCTACTTGTTTAAAAGCTTTTAATGGTATCACAACCGAAAAAGTAGATCCTTTCTTAATTTCAGAATCTAACATTAAATAGCCACCTATCCGTTGAGCCAACTTTGCCGTAATGTACAATCCCAGCCCTGTACCAGAAGTTGACCTCGTATAGGGATCTTCTGATCGCCAAAACTTCTGGTAAACTTTATTCTGCTCACTACGGGCAATACCGGCACCAGTATCAGTAACGCTAATTAGTACATTGTCTTTATCTACTGACTGAGCCTTAACTATAATTCCACCCTTTTGGGTATACTTGATTGCATTAGTTATAAAGTTTTGCATTATTTCTTTGAAATATAATTTAGAAGTAGTAAGTTGGGCTATATTTGAAGTTAACTCGGTCTTGAAATATAAGCCCTTGCTTTCTGCTTGCGGTCTATAAGTCTGCATTAACTCATCGATAACTTCTGAGATATTAAAGGTAGTTACTTCCATACTTTTGTTCTCTAGTTGAGCTCTAGATAGCGCCGAAAGATCATTTACCATGTCCCCTAAATAAACGACTTGTTCGTGAGCCTTCTTAATAGAGTTTTTTATTTCTCCAATATTTGGAGTTTTCTTATCGGCCAACAACACTGCCATTGACATATCTCCTTCGGAAATTGTAATCGGTGTTCTAAGTTCGTGGCTAACTTCCGAGATAAATAAATCACGTTCTTCGTCTAACGATTTCCGTTCTGTGATATCCCTGAATAGAAAGGTAAAACCTTGCTGTTCTTCCTTTAACATGGATGGGGCAATACGACTAATACTAATATCAAGGTTGATGTTATCATCATCGCCGATAGGTAAGCATATATCTGTCCTGCGTTGCAAGAATGGAGTCTTTATAGCTAACTTGCTAAGTGAAACTTCTTCTCCACTGCCGGTAGTTAGTTTCATTACTTTGTCTATAGGAGTGTCGACCAGGGTTTTATTGGTATTTAGTAGATCTAGCGCTGCAGCGTTATAGGTGGTTATTTTACCAGTTTCATCAGTAGCAATAACTGCATCACTCATAGTATTTATCAAACTTAATAAACGGTCGTGCTCATACTCGGCTTGAACATATTGACTGTCCAACTCCTTTCGCTCTTTCCTATTTCCGAAAGCTAACTTAGAAATAATAAGACTGGCTGTAACAATTATTATCAACTCAAATAGAATACCTAAAGCACTAGATTTTGTTATTTGCGACTTCTGATGCCAATCGCTAAGTATCAGAACAATCAACAATGATACCGAACTGAGGTACAGGCCTAAACTCTGGTAATAATAATCGCTCATGAAAATTAACGGTGCCCACATATACAACAGCGCCGAGTGAACAGGAACGACAAAGATTAAAATCGAGCTCAAGACTAAGTGAAATATGATTAAATACAAAGCCCTTGATTTAAAAATCCATTTTTTAGGGAATAGATATAAAACGGAAAGCGTTACCAAGGCCCCAATAAGAGATAAAATAATAATCTTATTCCTTGTATAAGTTAATTCAAAGCCGTACATTACCATTAAAATTACGGCAACTAGTAACGTAGCTGGTATAACTAACTTTGATGGAAGTGTTTCTTCGTCAAGAATCGACGTTATAGAATTAGCCATATTATCTGATTATACTGTTTATGGCTAACATCCGAAAGTAAAATACTAGCTAATGGCAGATCAAGAGACGAAATCGTTGCTTTTAGTCTTCGTGTCAAATACTTCTAATTCAGCAAATCTAGACCCCTCACCTAAATATGCAGGCTCCTTACCTTTTAGTAGGTACCTGGCAGCAGAGTAAATACTAGGGTAACGATCACCTTCTGTTTTTACTCTTGCTTCTTTATCTGTGATCCTAACTAGACTTCCACCGATCTTCAAGAATTCATTTGCTATCGCTTGATCATTATTCAACCCAATATTAGGCAGTTTCAGAAGCGAATCATTTAATTGTTCATCTACATTTACAAGCGCAGCATTGGAACCATGCATAGTTAACGGCCTACCACATTTTGTGTTTTGTCTTGCCCTATGTTCAATATATATTCTTCTAGCAAATCTAAGAGTCTGAAGGCTAGGTGTTTTTGGATAGAAAAAATCGAGTGTTCCAGTTAACATTGCAGGTGATTGCAATCCCTGACTATGCATTAACATAGTTTCCGCCCATTGGTCTCCTGGTTCGGAATCGGCATCTGTCATCAGGATCATATTATGTCCTACTACATGCCCCAGACCTTTTTGAATAGCTCGCAGTTGACCGGATTCTTCCTCACATAGAACAGTGGCTCCAAGATTTCTTGCGATATCAGCGGTTAAATCTGTGCTGCCATTATCTACTACTATCGGTTCAACTGGCTCAGTCTGTCGGTCCAAAGCCGATATCAGTCGAGGCAGATGCTCAGCCTCATTGTAAGCAGGTATAACTACTGGAATACTCATTTTATATAATTGTATAGCATTTCACTGTATTTGTCTTATTTACTAATATATTTGTTTTTAGTAAGAAGCTGACTTCCATCGACAATAATATTTAGTGGTAGTATTATCCTGGCAGGTAACTGTTGGTGGTTCAACTACATAGAGATCTTCTTCTTTAATTAGACCTTTCAGCAGCCCTTGTCCGGTAGTTTTAGTTATTCCTAACTGTTCCCATTTACTACGACTGTCGGGATTCTCTGTTCCTGCTACTTGAAAACCAGGTTGAGCACCAGAAGTATCAACCACCATCATCCCGTAGTCTCTAAGTGCAACTGCGATAATCCTAGCAGTTTGCGCTAATCTAGTGTTTGTGCGTAAATCATCTCTAGACTGGATCCAGGTATCTATATCTTGATCACTAATGTCAAGCGCAAAACGCATTCCCTCTGGGATTAATCTATCTTGGGTATACTGTGCCAAAGTTGCTGGATACAGATTAGGATTTATAATGTGACTCATATCAAGTTTATCACCATGTTCCACCTTAGTTGCAGGCGCAACTGCTGTACCACAAGAATTACCCTCTGCGCTTGTACCAAGCTGTTGTTTAGTGCAGATTGGTCCAATAGCCGTATTTGGAATTACCATACCTAACGCGTGCCTTATCTCGCCAGCTAACAACTCTTCTGGCATTGTAAAGGTAATAAATTTAGATAATCCCACTCCTCGATCGCCGTGCGCCCCCTCGAATGTTCGGTAATCTATGATATTACCGTCGATATCTCGACCTATACTAGCTGTACCTACACAAATTCTGCCAGAATCAGGGAAGGAGGTGTCAAATATTCCATATTCAAAATCGATTTTAATACATTTTAAATTTGCAGATTCTTGATTAGGTTCATAATTTGCCAACTCATAAATTCTACCGTTACTTTCGTCTAGTATAATAATCTCGTTATCACCACCTTGTCCGGTTTTCCACTCTGGGTTCCAAGGTATGGCTACATCCGGCTTATATTCTCTTGACGGTTCATCAAGATTTGAACCGTATAAATATGCCCAAACTTGCACTGTAGTAGTAGCATCACTCGCGTAATACACATTCCTACCATATGATGAACTAATCTCTTGTGGTGTAGTTGCAAAATTAGGTCCAAAGCCAAGATCTTCACCAAGGTTTTTCTTTCTGTCTTGATTAGACTCCACATGGTTGACATAAGACCAGTTATATAACCTATTAGAATAATCACTGGACTTTGCATACTTAGGCAAATTACAGACAGGCTGATTCCAGATAGCATTTCCGAATGGAACCTGATAACTATAATTCTGTACTCTCTTACCGCATTCTCCGGTAGCCGTAGAACCAAATCGAATATATTTTCCATTTGAGGCAGCAGAACTTGATACTGTACTTAATGCTCCTGATTTTGTACCATTTTCTGGCTCAACTGATGAATTTGGGGTAGCAGCTTTACTAATAATTATTGTTACAACACCAATTACAATAAATACCAACGT
>JAGQMX010000032.1 GCA_020428425.1 Candidatus Saccharimonadota bacterium
ATTCTTCCTTGCTTGGCTGCCGCCCTGCGGCACGCCAAGATGAGGCCCTGTAATCCAGTAATCTAAATAGTTTCAAAAAAATGTATTGATTGCCACGATGCCTATTAAGCCCAAAACCAAGACTGCCCCCGATGATCTGCTGATGTATACCAAAATGGTGGATTTTTTGAGTTGGTTGTTTCCAATTCTCAACACCTTTCCTAAAAGCCAACGGATGGTCTTTGCCCAGGCGATTAGCAATAGCGCGCTGACTTGTCTGCGCTTAATTGTGTCGGCTCGTAATGCCCGCTTATCTCGGCGCAAGGCCAGTATATTGTTTGAACTTAATGTTGAACTGGAGTGCTTGCGCAAACTGCTTACGGTAGCTCACCAAATTGGCTTTTTAAGCGCCAAGCGGACCGAAAACGGCATGAAACAACTGATGGAGTTGGGCAAAATGTGCGGCGGTTGGCTGAAGCGGTACGAGTAGCTGTACAGGCTACCGATAATTGTCAAATTAAAACATTTATCATAAATACGGCCAGTATTACACCTCCTCCCAAATCTCACTAAGCACCCCAGACTCTTTCAGCTTCTCAATGGCAGTAAACTGTATATGTGGTCTGTCCTTGTCCTCATACTCCCAAATATCTGCCATAAGTCCTTTAGTTCTTCGTTTGGCGTAGATTAAATCAGTGAGAGTAGCACAGACTAGTAAAATAACTGGCTTAGGATCACTGTAGGTTTGTTCCTCCCACTCGTCCATTTCTTCTTCTAGGTACTCAAAGTATTTCTTGAGTCTGTTACGTAGTCGGTAGCGTGGGAGAGTAGCATCGAAGATTTCCAGTAAGTAGCTGTTAACTACCTTGGGCTCTTCATGCCCTTCATGTATGGCTTTATTAAAGCAAAGGTTTGGTTGAATCAGCTCATTGTCGGCCAGAAAGTGGTAATAACTATCGCTCCGGTAGTCGGCTTCAGTTTCATAAAAGTAGGATATTCCAGGTTCTAGGTAGGTATCCTCGTTATCTACAGTACGGGCAGCATTAAGGCTAATACAGATATCCGCTATGTCTACACAACGATCAATAAAGCCTTGGCTACGTTCATGTTCACGGTAGCGCTTATTGATTTCACTGTCTTCGTGAAACCCCATATTATGTAAATGCCTTATTCCATTGATACTCATATAGTAGATAGCTGGTTTAGTTTTCTCTGCAAAGTGGTCTTTATTGTAGATCCAATTTATATATTCTTTTTGTCTTAAGTCTTTTAACCATAGGTTAATAGTCTTTTTATCTTTATGATTTAGTATTGTCTGTATTTGTATTCTAGTTAGGAATCTATGAGTATATATTAGATCTATTATTTCTTTTTGTTTTGGAGTTATTTTAGGTAGTGATTGTACGCTCATTATTGCCAAACCCTCCTACTCCCTAGTTATATAAAGGTAGGTAACACTATATCTCAGAATTAACTCTTTGACACGAGCGTTATATTACCCTCGCCCGTGGGGGCAATATAGAGCTGATTAAATATTATAAATTCACGATTAGTTTTGATCAGCCTGTATACTGTATATATGGGTAAAAAGAAATTCTTAAACCTTATAAAACTTTCGGCCCAGCCTTTGCCAAAAGGAGCTGAAAAATCTTTTCGTGACGATGATTATAACGAAAGGCAAATTCTGAAACGTACGAATGAAGATAGTAAGGCGAAACTGCGTGGTAAGTCCCGTCCAAAGAACGCTTCAACTGACCAAAAAAGCCCTCGACATGGTTCGTTGTAACCCCATCCTTTACGAATTCTTTGGCAATATGTCGAATCGACTTATGGTCGAATACTACTTTTACTCTTGAGTGCTTGTAAATTTTACTTTCGTCAGTATGTAGCATCGAACCTACTCGTACATTATTCTCTAGGAAAGGCAGTGCGGTACTTGAGTTAGCTCGGGGCACTACCAGAGTACGCACGTGTCCGCCTACTTCCAAGACAGCCATTACTGGCGTTTTTTTGTCCTTGTCGGTCTGTTTCTTTTTGCCACCTATATAGGCTTCATCAACTTCAACCGGTGTGCCTAAAAAACCAAGCTTACCGCTCTCGTGCATAAGTATACGAATCATCTTAGCCATACGATGGGCAGTTTTGTACGATACACCTACTTGCCTTTCAATTTCCTTAGCACTTACGCCGTTCTTAGATACAGAGAATAAGTATAGAGCATGAAACCAGTCTGTTAGTGGTGTGGTAGTTTTTTCAAATATCGTTCCGACTAGAGGGTATATTTGGAAACGACATTCTTTACATACAAAAGACATACGTTTTTTTACTCGGTAGTACTTGGGGCTAATTACTCCGCAGTTTGGACACGCCTTTAGTCCACCATAGCGAGAATCAAACAAGTATTGTAAGCACGCATCATCATCTGGAAACTGATTCCTCATATCTTTGATGGTGTATCTCATACTTCTATTATAGCATATTACTTGTCCTAAAGTAGTGTATAACACCTTATACTATGTACATATTGTTGTAAAATAATTTGCTTGTGGATAAGTGAGAAACTACTGCCAAGTGCCTGGTCAGTTTACTTGTCTAGGCTACATACTCCTCGGATAAATACCTGATTGCCTGCAATTTAATATAATAATAGAGAGACCCTTTTGGATCTCTCTATTATTTTACAGCTTGAACTTCAATTAAGCTAATTCAGCGGTACAACCAGCATCTTCAAGAGTTTTCTTGGCTGCTTCGGCGTCTTCTTTCTTAGCTTTTTCTAGAATTGTCTTTGGAGCACCATCAACTAGGGCTTTAGCTTCACCAAGACCTAGACCAGTGATTTCCTTAACGGCTTTAATAGCTGCTACTTTTTGAGCACCTGCGTCCTTAAGAACTACATCGTATTCACTCTTTTCGTCAGCTGCTGGTGCTGCGTCGCCACCACCTGCTGGACCGGCCACTGCAACTGCTGCGGCTGCTGGTTCAATTCCGTATTCATCTTTTAGTATGTTTCCTAGTTCGTTAACTTCTAGTACAGTTAAACCAACTAGTTGTTCTGCGAATTTCTTTAAGTCTGCCATTATTATTCCTTTCGTTAGTTAGAGGCCTTTGCCTCTAAGCTTGTTAATATTCCGTGTAGATTACCATTTATGCCACTCATTGTATTGTTGAGTGGTGAATTTAGTAAACTAATAATTCCAGCTATGATCTCATTCTTACTTGGTAGTTTAGCTAGAGCGCTAACTTCTTCAGCAGTCATGAATTTACCTTCAGCGCTAAATCCACCTACAAATTGTAGACTGGCATTAGTTTTGGCAAAGTTAGCTAATGATTTGGCAGGAGCTACTTCATCAGAGTCATTAAATGCATAAACCAGCTGGCCGGTTAGTAGACTAGTATCTGCATCTTTTAATGTTTCACTAGCTTCTATAGCCTTAATGACTAGTCGGTTTTTAATCACCTTGACGGTTGTTCCCTGTTCTTTAGCACCTTTGCGGAGTTCTTGCATAGCTTTAACAGTTGTTCCTGGGTATGCAGCAACGACTGTCATTTTTGAACTTTGTAACAGAGTTTTTACATCATCTATTACAGATTGTTTCTTGATCTTTGTAAGAGCCATTAACAGTTCCTTTATGTGTTTACATTTTGTCAACTCGACCGGATTGACTCGTTACCGCTGATTATCAGCGCAAGTGTTTGAAACATAGTGTTTCTACCTAGGTAGCGGATTAAGTGATAATCGTATTGCTATCACGGCTACTGTCTTTGGTAACGATAGATGTATATTACCTCTGTTAGGAATATTTGTCAACAGTTAGCGTATGAATGCTTCTAAGCTGGTAGAATCAACTTTTGTATAGTCGTAACCAGTGGACTCTATAAGACTTTTTAGTACGGTCCAATCATCACATCTAAATCCAATTAGCACCCGACCATTATCTGAACCTAGTCCCCGGTAGTGGAATAAGCTAATGTTCCAATTATCGCTAATTTTCTCTAGAAATTCTAGTAAAGCACTAGGACGTTCTGGGAAGTTCACCTCAAGAATAATTTCACTAAATTCTTGATTTATTTTACCTCCGATCATGTAACGAGTGTGTTCTTTGGCTATTTCATCAAATGTTAAATCATAATAGTCGTATTGGTATTTAGAAAGTTTCGCCTTGATTTTGTTTCGTTCTATTGGGCTGCTAACATTCAGTCCTATAAATATTAGAGCTTCCTTCCCGCTGTTATATCTGTAGCTTAATTCACTTATCGAATAACCATTTATTACTTCTAGACACAGTTTGTGCAAGGCTCCAGGTGATTCTGGAAGCTTAATAGCAAATAACACTTCTTTCCCGCTTCCAATAAGTGTTCGCTCAGCGATAAATTGTAAGCGTTCAAAAGTAAGGTTTGCACCTGAAAGGATACAGACCATATTCTTGTTCGACAGATTATTCATTTTGGTGTATTTTTCGGCACCAGCTACCGACAAGGCTCCAGCAGGTTCGACTATAGCCCGGGTATCTTCAAAAATTGATTTGATGCCCGCACATACTTGATCAACTGATACTGTATTCACTTCATCTACATGTTGTTTTACTATAGAAAAAGTTAGTTCTCCAACTTGTTTAACGGCAACCCCATCAGAAAAAATACCGACATGATCCAAGCTAACCCTACGGTTTTGTAATAGCGATAGCTGCATGGCATTACTATCGGTTGGTTCAACTCCAATAATTTTAATATCTGGGTTTATCTTCTTTGCATATTGGGCGATACCAGCAATTAAGCCACCTCCGCCAATTGGTACAAATATTATTTCGGCTGTTGGTAATTCATCTAGGATTTCTTTTGCAATAGATCCTTGCCCATCGATTACCAGTTGATCGTCAAAGGGATGGATGAAGGTACGTACAGTTTGCTTAGTTAATTGTTGGCACTTGGCATATGTTTCAGAGTAGTTATCTCCATGCAGAATTACTTCGGCACCATAGCTAATTACCGCATCAACCTTGATTTGGGGGGTAGTCTTAGGCATCACAATAAGTGCAGATACTCCTAGCTTTTGGGCACTAAGAGCTACTCCCTGCGCGTGATTACCGGCACTAGCTGCAATAACCCCCGACTTCAGCTGGCTATCTGTAAGTGTGATCATTTTGTTATATGCACCACGTATTTTGAAAGAATGTACAGTTTGTAGATCCTCGCGCTTCAAGTAGACGTTATTGCCTAGCTTTTTAGATAATTTGCTAACTTTTTGAAGTGGCGAAATTGAACATACATCATACAGGGTGTTTAATCTATCGGATTTTGTTGACATGATTTCCTTTCAATTTAAAAGACCTCTCCGCGGAAGAGAGGTCGCAACAGCAATATCGACATCTACCGCTTTGGCGGTGCAATAATCTCGATAATTGCTGACTGTTTTACCATTATTTTATACTACTCCGTAGTGTAAGCCTGTCAAGTTCAGAACTTAGAACCAAATGTTTGGCTAGCTAGTTAATAGACTTAACTAATATCCTGTGGTTGATCATTATTTCCTTTGTCTTCGATTTGAGCGATGTTCTGTATATCATCAGCTGTTGCCTTTTCAGAATGGGAAATAGTAGGATCAGTAAATCCTTCATCAAATTGGCTACATCTCCACTGCACCCACTCTTTATCCCCAGTCGTGCTGTTGTATGGGTTTGGTTCTTGTTCGTTCATATTATTCTCCTTACTAATTTTAAAACTTATATTATATGCCCTGTGCAATCGGATCATTATTGGTAGAGAAGTTTTGTTCAACATTCCTGAGCTCCTCATCTATTGGTGTTGCAAATACTGTTACACCTACTTCTCCGTCATGTACTGCTCTAAACACCATCGTTGATCCTACCACTTTTCCTACTTTATACAATCGATCCCAGGTGGCCGTGATGGTTTCTTGGCTGTAACCGGGTCGCTGGTAGTATACATCTTCAAGTAAGCCGTCAAAGATTATATCATCCAATCCGTCTATTCCATTTGTCATTATTCTCTCCTAAATTAAAAAACAGGCTATTGAAGCCTGAATGCGGGGCTGTGGAAAGCGTTATCGCTCAGGCTTCAATATGGTTGAAACACAGCCCTGGTAGATCTAGGCTGAGAATTCTAACAATTGATAATACCTGTGTTTGCATCGTCTACGTTATATCATATTGCATATAGCTAATGCAATAGTTAATTTTTTTATCAATATTGATATTGAACAATCGTATCTAGGACAATTGTGATAGCTTAAACTGAGTATATTTTTCAGCAGCTAATCTTGTAAGTTGTTCATCTTCGGAAGTATTTACAAAGCGCATAGCTCCAGCAAGTAATGGATGTTGTTCGGCTACTTTTTTGTGCATGTCTAGTACTAATTTTCGGTAGCCAGGATGACCTTGGGGGCTGGTGCGTAATTCATGAAGATGAAATGCTTCCCGGGCGTTATAGGTAATTTTCCAGCGCATCTTATGGCCAAGTAGGGTGGCATACTGAGCTTCTAATTCATAGCCAGCTGAAATAAGTGTGCTGTGTAGTTGTAGGCTGATGTCAAAACAGTCCTGAAATAAGTCTTCCAAGCCAGCTTCAACCACTAACTCAGGTACTTCATAACCATAGCGTGGGGTTAGGATTTGCCACTGTAGGTCATCAACCATACGATGACGCTGAAGATCTCTAAATATTCCGTAGTCGCAGACTAGATCCCAACTGTAGTGAGCTTTTTCTAGGGCTCTACCGGGTTTATGGCGTCGGTTTAGTCGTTCACCGAAATATTTATTAAATACTTCGGTTTTTTGTTGATAGCTCCATTTGCTAACTTCTTTTTTTATTTCTTGTAAAGATAAGTGGCTATGTTCGTATAGCATGTCAGGAACTAGTTCTAGCTCATTTCTGGGCCAGATATCAGTAAGAGTTACTGGCTGTTCGTGCTGACCATATTGCCCTGGCAAATATTTATCTGCAATATCTTTAATGCCCTGGTAAGTATTGGCTCGGTAGGCGATTATCGCTCCACCTCGGTCTGGTCTATCGGCTCGCTCTAGAAAAGTTGGTATAATCTTCCGGGCTTGTTTAAGCAGGTCGTCGCCTGTTTGTACAGCTTCCGGTAGTTGATCACTCTGTAAGTGCATAATCAGGCTCTCTAGGGCTTGTCCGGATGCATAGATGCCGACTGTAGCTTTGGTGGCTACTGGCAGCACTGGACGGATCGCATCACAGGCCTGAGCCCGAGTAGCCCCTTTCCAGGCTACATCTTGTTCTGACTCTGGTGTATCTGAATTCGCTCGCACGTAGTCAGTTAATTTGCGGACCATTTCTGAGTATTTATCGAATATGGTGTCTAGGGACTGAACATACGTTTGTTTAGTTTGGTCGTCAAAATGAGCAGGGACTAAGTATTTATATTTGCCTTTTTCGTCCTTCTGATCAAAAAAAATGTATCTGGTGGATTGTTCTAAATAGGCAGCCAATCTTCCCCATTCGAGCTTTTTGGTTAGTAGATTCGAGGCATTTTCCACTACTAAGTGCACACCAACTAGTTGTTGCACTGAATCGTCGCCGTAGGCGGTAATTACCCGTTGGAGTAACTTTTCATCTTTGCTA
Source organism: Candidatus Saccharimonadota bacterium (assembly GCA_020428425.1). GTDB lineage: Bacteria > Patescibacteriota > Saccharimonadia > Saccharimonadales > AWTP1-31 > JAGQMX01. The sequence goes on from JAGQMX010000032.1 coordinate 7,579, forward strand.
GCTTGCCCTGCAAATTCGTCCAGTAATGTGATGCGCATGTCATCTCCCCGTCGGCTTAGCCGGGCCATGGCTGCGGCTATCATAGTGGGGCTAAGATTGTTAGTAAAAGCGTAAACATTACCTGTACTATCGGTTATTGAGTCGGATAAGAACTGACTGCCTTCTGCTGTAATGGTATAGTGCCCGTTTTGATCTTTCAGAAGTAGTGGCTGGTCTTTTTTGTCAATCGCGTTTTTTTCTAAAGTTGGTAGCATAGGCAATACAGTCTCCCATAATATGTTATTAATTATTTCAATATCTAATAGTTTATCGTTTCTTACGCAGTCAATTTGCATAAAGTCTTTAGGGAACATGTTACACAAATCATCATAGACCTCAACAGATTTTTGCATATGACTAATATCGGCTTCATGAATATCGCGTTTTTTATCGGTATAACTACGAGCTTCTTTTTGATCAACCAATTTTTGAGCTATATCAGCTGGCACCCGGAGTACAACGTTCATGTTTGGTCGTGGTATTTTTAGCATTACAAATTCGAGATTATCTAACCAGAAGAAAAAACCTTTGCGCTCTTCAAGATTGTTGAATTTAGTACCTTGATGGGCCATGTTGCTTCCAGTAAATCTATTAGCTAGTACCACGTGGCCTTTGGCAAGGGCCTCACGAATTTTTGGAGCTGCTTGGTAGCGGTCTAAGGCGTAGAATAGTGAGCCTGTATAGGGGCCGACTTCCTCAGCCGTGCCATATTTGGCGTTCAAATATTCACGTACGAAAAAACTAGATTCGCTGTCGTATTGAGGAAAGTCAAAGACTGATACTTGGTAGCCATTCTTTAATAGCCGATCTTTCAGTAGTTTAAATTGAGTACCCTTACCGGAGCCATCGGTTCCTTCTAGGACAATAAATATTCCTTGATTAGGCTGCATAGATTAACCTTTCCCCACCCGGTTAGTTGGTGAGTAATGTTTAATCACCGCGTAATCCTTTAATGGGCTTTGGTTTACTTCGCTTATCTAAGTAGGCTTTAGGTAACATTAACTCTGGCTTCCAGTTTTTTATCAGCTGTTTCAAGTCTGTTCCACTTTGGTACTTGCCGCTAAAGCCAGCATTCCGGCCTTTTCCATAATTTCCATCCACTTCGCCAGTTTCATAGAAAACAGCTTGGGCAATCCGTTCTCCTACTGGTAAAAGGACTGTTTTGTGCTGGTTTAAGTTAAACACCTCTAGGGTTAATCGGTTGATATAGCCAGGATCAACCCAACCTGCATCAAAACAAACTGCTATACCGTTTCTACCCCAACTGGAGCGTGATTTAATTTCATATGCGCCAGGTGGTAATATACCAAAAAATTCATGGGTATGAGCTAGTATACGTTCTCCAGGGCGTAGAGGGATTATTGGATGATCTGCTGGGATACCTTTAAGTAGTTTATGGCCGTTCTTGTCACACCACTCTTTGTGCTTAACAGCATGACACGGACCATCGAAATAGTCGTTTACTGCTTGTTCGTCAAAAGGATTATATATTGGGTTTTCACCAACCCGATCGGTCCGGTAGTAGTAGTAGCCAAGTGTAACATCTAGACTAGCATGACTAACTTGCTTGTCGTTAAATGGCTCACAAACTATATGCTTAGCTTTGAGTGCCTGACGAATCTGAATATTACTGTATACTCCCAAAACTTCTCCCTCGTAATCTTTAGCTATATTGTACAAATATT
>JAGQMX010000033.1 GCA_020428425.1 Candidatus Saccharimonadota bacterium
GTCCGGTCGTAGCCAGCTTCTAGTTCTAAACTTAGATCACTTTGTATTCCGGCTAGCTCCAAAGGGCTATTTTGGTATACAGTTACCCTAGTCTCCTCCGAAGTAACTTCACCAGTCATATGGGAGCCTTCATTGCCGGTCAATGCTTGGTACACCTGAACACCGCCATAAATAGCTAGAGCGGCTCCAGCTAGTTTAACTCCATTCATTATACGGCGTGGATAATTTCTTTGGCGCCCAATATTTTGCCGTTCTATTATCGTTCGTTCTACTCTTGGCAGGGCCTCTTCTTGAGGTATATCTTGAGATTGCAACATATCTGAAGGAAGATATCTGCCCATCTCCCCCATACGTTGTCCACCCACTGGTATTGGTTGTTCATTATTCATTACTTATCTCCTTTTTCTTGATTATCGGGGGTATTATTAATATTTATCCCATACTTTGTTATTTGCTGATCTTCAATCTGCGGTAAGCTTTGCACCCAGGCATTTAATCCATCTTCGTCATCCTTGAAATAAACTTCATAGATATGTTTAGCTGTCGCTTCATCTACATATAAATCTTTGGTGATTACTGCTTCAGTGACTAGCTCTGAATCTGTAGCCTTTGTATTATCTTTAGTAGCACTGGAAATTTCTTTTACAATTCCCGTATTCTCATTCGGTGTACTTCCAATAGTTGTTGTGCTGCTGGAACTGGATGTATTCTGACTGTCTACAGATGGTTCTATTGGTTTAACCTCAGAATTTAGTTGAGCCTGGATAATATCCTGGTAACCGTATTTCTCTATTACAGTAAATATTTTCTGCTCATATCCACGGTCAGTACCATAGCTCGAAACACCAGGGCTACCTTGTTCTGCAGTTATATTACCGTTATCGTCGACTTCATTAAATAGACCATTTGTATAGCCTTCAATACTTTGGTAATTTCTAACTGCATCAGCATATGCATCCCTAGACTGTATTAGTCTTGCATAGTCAGCAACACTAGAAGCCGCATTCGGATATACTCTGAAGCCATCTGTGATAGTAACTACACTACCAGCTGTATATTCTTCTAGCGTGTCAATATCTAGGACGTCACCACCCCATTTGCTTCCAGCTTTTATTCCGAAAAAGTTATTTGCTATGGGACTAAGTCTATCTTGCCCGTATCCAGTTTCAAGTGATGTTTGAGTAAGTGCAACAACTGGGTTAATTTTTGCTCCATTACGGTACACAGTAGTAATACTAGGTACCATTTTCCTTAGGAATTGTTTATGTCCCTCAGGTAAATTTAGCTGGCTAATTAATGCTCCAGCATCTGGGTCAAGTGGCTCTACTTCTAGGTTTTCTGGCATTTCTAAATTATTTTCAGATTCTTGCATATCATTATTTGTAGGCTGAGGTTCTCCTACTAAATTATCTGTTACCCAAGCCTCATAATCTGCGTGTTGTGAGGCATGTTGCTCTAACGATATATCCTGGGCCATACCAGCGATCCGTAAATCTTGGTCTACGGACCAAGGTAAATCAGCAGCTCTGGGCCGCCACTGCGGGAGAGCTAGGCGTTTCTGCAGGGTAAGATGTCCGTGATCCTTATGATCTGATTTCCTTTGAATAAAATTACTTCCAACGGCTGAGTTAACCTCAGGAGTCATTGTTACACCACTTGAAAGTATCGAACTAATAACAGGTCCTTCTTCATCGGAAAGCTTTGACATTGCCTCGAACATTTCAATGGTGAATTGTTTATTAAAATTATCTGAGAATTGGAAGTCTGCAAAAGGACCATCAGAATACTGAGTTACCTCAAAACCAATTGAACTGGATACGTCTGCCTGACGACCATCATTATGAGTTTTATGAGCAGGCGCCTGATGATCTCTTAGACGCCACATAGAACCACTTAGTTGTGGGTATTTTTCAGTTATTAACTGCTGCATAAGCTTAGCCGATGCATAATCGACAGCTGCCATTGTTGGCGAAGTATATCGCTCTACATCAGCTGTTCTTTCTGCTACCGTCATCGGAACAGATAAACCGACCGCTTCGTCTGGTAACAGTACCTTAACGTAACCTGATGGCATATTATCCATACGATCCTTGTCCTCAGGGGCAAACCAAGCATCCATATCTATTACAGCATCACGAACTGCAGATAAATCAATAGTATCTGAATGTAAATCAATGTTTTCAAGAGCATCATTCAATGCTTTTACAGCTGGAGGTATCTCCACAGATGACTCTACCTTATTAGTTGATGTTCCCTCTGCTGTATCAGGAGCCAAGTATGCTATCGCTGCAGTAACAGCCTGTTCATCAGATATATTTACCGGTAATACTAGTTCACTTCCCTCGACTTCTTGATCTTCAGGATTAATGTCCAGAACACTAGCAACAGCCGCCTTCGAAGGCTCTTCTAGTTGCTTAGAAACATCGCCAAGCTCTACGATCGTACTTTTAGTAGTTCGACTAATACGTAGGCCATCGACTGTTGGTGCATTGCTATTGTCAACAACATCATGACTAAACTGCGTTGCTCCAGAAAATAGACTTACAGCAACCGTTCCAGCAGCTATAGCCCTACGCGGAGTAACTCCATGTTTTCCAGCAACATTTTTTAGTGAATCAACGGCATTTCTAGCTTCATCATAAACTCCAAGTAGTACATCAACAGGACCATCAGATGGATGGGCTGTAGGTAGTATTTTACTAGTTGGTGTTTCAGCTTTGGGAGTAAAATCGATTTTGTGAGATGTAAAATCTGCAGCCCAGTTCGGTTCTAGGGGTAAAGGAAAATTAGCCACACTAGTACTAAGTTGACTAAATCGTTGATCTGCCCAATTTTGAATATCGTCAAGCACTGCCTGATCGATATCTAATTCTGTCTGTTGATAAGACTGTTTAGCATCAACAATCTCTTGAGCTATTAGCTCATCACTTACTAAGCCAGTTAATCTTTCTTTACCCATATAATGTCTCCTTTTGCCTGTGCGGCATTAAAAAAACGGTTCGAACGTGGGTCCAAACCGCTCTAAAAGAGGAGGTTTAGTCGCCCGGTTACGCTACTAGCTCCATATATATCAAGCGTCCAAATGAGATATATACTTCAAAGCTTACAACCAAATTTCTTTGATCATTTTGTATATTACATTATTTGTGTTGTTTTGTCAAGTGTATGTTTAAACAAGTTCTTTAACATGCTTTGGGCAATAAGAGATATCACCACAGTCTTTACAGACTAATACTAGTTTATTGCAAGAAACTTCCCCGCAGTTAATATACCTACTGGTCTTATTCTTGCAGTGTACGCAGTCGCCGATATCCTTAGATTTCTCGCTAAACCTCTGTTCCATACGTCCATCAAAGATGTATAATGACCCTTCCCAATAGCCATCATCTGCATATTTTTCACCGTATTTAACAATGCCGCCATCCATCTGATAAACTTCCTTAAATCCCCGGTTTTTCATCAATACGCTTAGTGCTTCGCATCTTACGCCGCCAGTGCAGTAAGTGACCACAGGTTTATCTTTAATATCGTCATACTTGCCGCTGTCTATTTCGCTGACAAAATCTCTGGTTGTCTCGGTATCTGGCACTATTGCATCCTTAAACCTTCCGACGTTCGCCTCATAGGCATTCCTACCATCAAAGAAGACAACATCCTCTTTTTCTTTGATTAATTTGTGTAAGGCAGTCGGTTTTAGATGCTTTCCGCCATCAACAACCCCTTTATCATCTACTTTTATCTCATTCGGAGCACCAAAAGCTACTAGCTCAGGACGAACTTTAACGCTAAGTCGTGGGAATTCCTTGCCAGTACCAGCGCTCCACTTGTATTCAATACCCTTAAACATTACCGAGCGATTCATTTCTCGCTTATATTCACGTAAATCCTCAATATCTCCGCCAAGGGTTCCATTAATTCCGTGGACACTTACTATGATCCTACCTTTGAGGTTTAAACGGGTACATAGCTCACGTTGCCAGCGCATAGTTATTGCCGGATCAGCAACAGGTACGAACTTATAGTAGAGGATTACTTTTTTCATCAAAGGCATTATACCAAATATATTAAATTAACTCCTTAAATTGCAATTTTATACAAAATAGTTGCCATAAGCAGTTTTTTCATGGTATTGTATAGTTTAATTATTAACTAAAGGAAAGAGCGGCCACCAACCATGTTTATCATGTCACCAAACAAATTAACCTCTTCGGTCGCTCAAAACGCGGCACGCTAGACGGCCCTGTTTGTTCGAAAAACTTATATAAACCAAAAAATCAATTTAAAATATCAACTAATAGGTAGCTGGAGGCTACATATGACAACTAATTCAAAAAAATCAGCAAATATTAATAACCAGACCTTGAAGCTGTTCTGGCAGCATGCCTGGAAACATAAAAGGTTTCTGATCCCGGCTGTCATCTGCGGAATACTATTCGTATTATTATACAGGTACCTTCCA
>JAGQMX010000034.1 GCA_020428425.1 Candidatus Saccharimonadota bacterium
TTTTGTGCATTGCACAAAATTGAATCCCTGGAAGAAATGTTAGAACGCCACAAAAAGAAGTAGTGAGACGATTTTATTTGATTGCCGTAGACACGTAGTGTCTACGGCAATTTTTTAATTAACAATTCAACGCCTTACGCCAGCCTGCCTCCAGAGCTTCCTGTTCTGAACAAAACCATCTCTCTCCTGCTTCTTCATTGATCTTGGTTTGGTTATAAGACTGGCAACCAGGTACATGGTAGATCTTAACTTCGTCAGAATTAATATTCCCCTTAACTACACAAGATGAGCCGGAGTTAGACTGCACTACCGGCGCTGCAGGAGGTACTTCACTAGCACTCTCATTCTGACATTTATCGCCCCAGAGACCGACTTCTGACTCTCTAGCCTCTTGCTCAGCTTCACGGAAAACATCATTGTAGACAACATCTGGAGGATAGGTAGAAGCATTGGCATAACCTTCTTTTATTAGGATTAAATTTACGAAAACGTCATCAACATAAACATATCGAAGCAATCTCCCATACTTATCTGTCTCACTCACGTCTTTTACTAATCTGACCTGTTTCCCTGCAACCAGTTCTTTATTTCTATTTGAGGCTTCAGCACCAAAACATTCTACCGGCTTACTCGGATGAACTGTTTCTGGTGTATTAACTCCAATATAACGAACCCGTTTATTTTCCCCGTCAATTAAAACATCAATCGTATCACCATCAACGACCCTAGTAACAAGATAGGTCTCTACTACATCTTGAGAGTCTGAGGCTGAAAGTTGCTTTATTACCTCAAGACTATCTTCTTGACCAAATAATGTCTCTGCTGTACCTACCTCATCTTCATCTGGTATAACTTCCTTATCCAACATATCTTCTTGAGTGGATAGGACACTGACGACCTCAGATTCTTCGTTGGTTGTTATCAGCGCTTCTGGAGCTGTGATTCCAAAACCAATAACAGAAATAAACCAAAGAGAACTATAAATCATCAGATTCTGGACCCGAGTTAAAGGACGCTTATAAAAGCGCTGAAGAAAATTAGGAAAGATTAGACCAATAATCAGGAGTGGTCCAGATAAAACAAAGAGAAAAAGAAAAATATATTCCACAACAATATATTACAGTATTCTATTCACCAGATCACTTGTTTCTTAATGTTATAATAGCCTAGTTACTACTGTAATCTTTATATTTATATGACTATCAAAGAAATTGCTGATCGTTTAGTTGCTTTAAATCGTGAAAATAACCACGAACAAGCTTACAAAGAACTTTACTCTGAAGATGTTTTAAGTATTGAAAACTGGGGCGGAGAAAGAAGTGAACATAAAGGAATGGATGCTATCAAAAAGAAGGGTGAGGGTTGGTATGCTAGCGTAGCTGAAATGCACGAAACTACCTGCAGTGAGCCGTTAGTGGCAGACAACAGCTTTGCTGTTACTTTCTTCATGGATATCACCTATAAAGAAGGAGGACGTCAAAAGATGACCGAACTAGCTGTCTATACAGTAAAAGACGGCAAAATTGTCGAGGAAGAATTTAAAGGCTAAAGCTAAAATACAAAAAACACCTGGATTAATC
>JAGQMX010000035.1 GCA_020428425.1 Candidatus Saccharimonadota bacterium
TATTTTTCGGTACAGAATAAACAATAATTATTAGAATTACGATTCTTTTTTAACTAACTATTTCTTGGATTCTATAGATTCAGAATTTTCTTCAGTCTTCTCAGCTGATTGTTTAGGAGCTTCTTCTACTTTCGGTTCGGAGACAGTATTTACTCTTTCTTGGTCAAACTTAACACCTGTAAGTCTTGCGGCTTTTCCGGTTCGCTGACGCATATAAGTTAGATAATTTCGTCGGACTTTGCTTCGTTTAGTAACTTCTACTTTTACTACAAGAGGAGAATGAAGTAGGTATGTTTTTTCCACGCCATAGCCATTAGCTACTCGTCTCACAGTAATTGTTGAACTTAAGCTATTCTTTCTAGATATTCGGATAACTAAGCCTTCAAAGACCTGAATACGCTCCTTAGAGCCTTCTTTAATTTTCTGATGGACTCGAACACTGTCGCCAGGGCGAACGTCGACGACGTCGTGTTTTTGGTATCGTGCTTCGACTTGTTTTAGTATAGATGTATTTTTAACAGATGACATAACCAATAGATTCTACACTATTCTACCTCCTTTGGTCAAGTAGTTGAGCTAAATTATGAATAGCGGCAAAATATCGGCTATACTGTAGTAATGGATATAAATGAAATTTCACTACAGAAACACCGAGAACTTAAGGGTAAGATTGCTATGCAACTGAAAGATAAACTTGATCAGCAAGAGAAGCTTAGTATTTACTATACTCCTGGGGTTGCGGCGGTTAGCAAACAGGTAGCTGAGCATCCCGAAACTACCCGAGACTATACCTGGACAAATAATAACGTAGCAGTAATCAGTGATGGTTCTGCAGTACTTGGGCTCGGTAACATTGGCTCTCGAGGAGCTCTACCTGTCATGGAGGGTAAGGCTATGTTGTTCAAGCATTTCGCAAACATTGATGCCATCCCAATAATTTTAGATGTGCACAGTGCAGATGAGATTGTCGCTGCAGTCAAAGCGATTGCTCCAAGTTTTGGTGGAATAAATCTAGAAGATATTGCTGCACCAATTTGTTTTGAAGTTGAAGATAGGTTAAAAACAGAATTGGATATACCGGTGATGCATGATGATCAGCATGGTACAGCTATTGTAGTGCTGGCTGGCTTAATCAATGCCATGAAAGTAACTGGTAAGAAGTTGTCAGAATGCCGGATAGTTGTTGTTGGTGCTGGTGCCGCTGGCACGGCCATCATTAGATTGGTTGAACAATATGCTCACCCAAATATTATAGCGATAGATAGTAAAGGGATCGTTTCTAAATCTAGGACGGATTTGAATAGTGAAAAAGCCCAGCTGTTAGAATTTACCAATAAGCAGGACGAAAGTGGTGTACTTAGCGATGCATTAAAGGATGCTGATGTATTTATTGGAGTATCTAAAGCTGGATTATTAACAGCTGAACTTGTAGCAAAAATGGCTAAAGACCCAATTGTTTTTGCGATGGCAAATCCAGTTCCGGAAATTATGCCAGACGCTGCTAAAAAAGCTGGTGTGGCGATCATGGCAACAGGCCGAAGTGATTTCCCTAATCAGGTGAATAACTCCCTAGCTTTCCCTGGTATATTCAGAGGTGCTTTGGATAATCAGGTAACTACTATTACCGATGATCATAAAACTAGAGCAGCAGAAGCTATTGCTGGATTAGTAGCAGAAGTTTCGGCGGAAAACATTATCCCTAGTACTCTTAATCCTGATTTAGTTCCAACTGTGGCTGCTGTATTTGAGCATTAGCATAGAATTACTTGGCTAAACGAGGAGCGATTACCCCAATACTCTAAACACTTCTTCAACAGTAGTGTTGCCGTTTATTAGTTGAAACAGCGCATTATGAAGCATAGTTAACATCCCAGATTGAATAGCCGTCTTTTCAATCATCTGGGAAGACAAGTCTGCAGGAGGTTTTTGAAGTAATTGCCTTAAGCCATCGCTCATAACCATTTGTTCACGAATAGCAATCTGTCCTGTAAATCCGAAAGGATTTGCTTCACTACTACCCTCTTTATATAACTGGACATTATCTAGGCTAGGTTTTTCAATGTTTGGAGGTAAGGAATCAATGATGGCTTGAAGACGCATCCGCAGGCCTTCATCGGGTGTATAAGCAATTTTTGTGGCATCATCTAATCTGCGAACTAAACGTTGGGCCATAATTAAGCGGATGGCAGAAGTGAATAATGGGTTTTGACCGATTATTTCAACCATTCTAGTTAGCGCTTCAGAGGATGAACCAGCATGGAAAGTAGCCAGCACTAGGTGTCCAGTTAAAGAAGCTTGTAGCGACGTTTTTGCCGTATCGTTATCTCGAATCTCACCAACCATAACAATGTCAGGGTCTAGTCTGAGTATTGCTCGAAGTTTATTTGCAAAGTGAGTCTCATTTCCTGATTGGGTATTGACTGGAATTTGAGTAACACCATTAAATTGGTATTCCACCGGGTCTTCAATAGTAATAATCTTTACACTATCAGTGTTTAGAGTATTCAGCATTGAGTACAGAGTTGTTGTTTTACCAGATCCGGTTGGGCCAACTGCCATAACTAGGCCATTGGGTTTTTGAATTATTTCATCAACAACTTTCCGTTCATTATTATTTAGGCCTAGTTTATCTAGAGTATAATTTTGGGCATCCATATTAAACAGCCTCATAACAATATCCATGCCATTAATTGCTGGTACAGTCTCAACTCTAAGATTGACGTTTACTTCTGACTTATCGGCCATCGTTACCCGCTGAGTTATGTGGCCTTGTTGGGCATCATCGGCTGATGTTGATACATTGGCGGCACTTGCAATTGCAGCCGTCAACATACGGCTACGTTCTGGAGTAAGCTTTGCTACTGGGTGCAGCACACCATCAATTCGGAATCGGACTCGGGCAAACCCACGTTGGTGTTCAACATGTATATCTGATGCTTCCAGCTTGTGTGCTTGATTAGTTAGGTAGGCCAACATATCCGCAGCTTTAATCTTTTCTAAGGTACCTGAAACACTATCTATTAGGTTTTCATTACTATACCCGGTAATTTCTATATCTTGGTAGACTATTTTTTTTGGTGGATCATACAGTTTCATGTAATCTCGGAAACCGGAATCAGAGATTAGCGAAAAGCTAACTCTTTGATCTAGGAATTGATTGGTCAGTTTGGTCATCGTTTGCTGAGATGTTGTAGTTGTAATTCCAAAAGTAATTGTGCTTTTACCGGCAACCAAGGGAATTGCTTTTAACTGATACATTTCCTCATTACTAAGGATCTCTTTATATAAGGTTTTCTGCTCCGTTGTAGAGGTATCGGTATAGTTAAAGCCTAAAATTGAAGCACGTCGTTTAGTGTTCTGTTCTTCTACTACCCTAATGTCTTGTGTCATGTTACCAGTCATTATATATAGCCTGAAGCTCAACCACAACCATTTTGGTAGATAACAATTATCGATTTAGAGGATGCTTAAAGTGATACATCGCCATGGTGGCTGCTTCGACTACGTTAAATGACTCTTTTTTGCCTTCCATCGGTATCTCGATAATCTCATCACACAAACTAAGCAGATTCGATTCTATTCCGTCTACTTCACTTCCTAGTAGTAGTGCTATTTGTTGATTAGCTGTAATTGTAACCTCTGGTAGTAGCTTTGAATTTGGGGCTTGCTCTAAACCCAATATCGCATATTTCTTCGATTTTAGATCAGCTATGATTGTTTCTACATTTTCTTGGTAGCGCCAACTAGCTGAATTTTCGGCACCAAGAGCAGTTTTGTGTATGCGTTTAGTTATTCGCTCAGCTATATGTGGCAGCCTATGGTCGTTTTCAATCCTAGGGTATGGTGAATACCCAGATAGGACTACTTCGTTGATTCCAAGGCCTTCAGCGGTTCTTAAAAGCGATCCTACATTGTGGGCGCTGCGTATGTTATGCGCAATTACTATTATTCTATGCATATCTTAATATTATATGGGTTTATTAGTAGTATTTATAGTTTTAGTATTTTGTTATACAATAGACATTAGCATGAAGACAAAAAACAAAAAAGCTTCAACGCATCAGAGGAAACGTGCCGGTTTGCATCAAAAGCGATCACCGAATTTCTTAAAGGCCTATCACCCATTTATACCTTTGTTGGCTTTCGCATTAGTTGCACTAGCATTATTTTCGTTTAGGCCAAATACACCCGATGCACCGCAAATAGTTAAAAAAACCCAGAGCGTGTTAGCATATGCCACGAATATTAACGCCAGTGGACTACTTTCAAGCACTAATCAACGGCGTAGTGCTGCTGGTGTAGCTAGTCTTACGACTAATTCTAAGTTGAATTCGGCAGCTCAGGCCAAGGCTAATGACATGGCAACTCGTAACTATTGGGCACACAATACTCCTGAAGGAAATCCGCCATGGGTTTTTATAAATAATGCAGGTTATAGCTATACCAAAGCAGGCGAAAACTTAGCTTGTGGTTTTAATGATAGTACCAGCGTAATAACAGGGTGGTATAACAGCGCAGCTCACAAAGCAAATCTACTTGATTCTTCATTTAAAGAGGTAGGTTTTGGGATAGTCAATGCCAGTAATTATAACTGTGGCGAGTGGGCAGCATCTCCACAAACTATAGTAGTAGCAATGTATGGCACCCCTACAGTGTCCGCCACTCCTGCTCCTTCGACTCCAGCACCAAGTGAAAGTAGTAGCGGATCCAGTGCAGGGGGATCAACGCAGCAACCTACGGCATCAGCGTCGACTAGAGGATCTAGTGCAGCCAGTAAACCAAAAAACAAATCTGTAGAATCACATACAGTAGTCCTTACGGTATTAAATTCGGATGGAACCCCTTCGGCGGACACCCAAGTAACTCTACATTCTGACCCACAAACTGCCAAAACAGATGACAAAGGAATGGTTAAGTTTACTAAAGTCGAACCTGGAGAACACAACGTAGAAGTTGAGCTGTTAGGGGCAAAATCAGAAACTACTATAGAATTGGATGGGAAAGAAGAACTATTTGAATTAAGTATTATTAAGCCAGAGCTTGGCAGTAATACTACCGGAGAAAGTGATACTAAGCCAAGTTCGCAACCAATAAATAGACTATCTGTATTTACAGAGAAATATGCACCTTGGGTATTATCAACGCTCATAATACTATGTGTCGCTGGTGTTCTATTCGTATTAACCAAGCACAGTATTGCTGCTCATAAGTTCTTTATTAAAGGTGAGCAATATGTGTTGAACCATAAAATAATAGACGTAGCAGTTATATTATTGCTAGTTGCATTGTTCTATTTGACACGGTCTATAGGGGTTATTTTGTAATCTTTAGTCGATGGTAATCTAGCTTAATTTAACGTTTTCTTTTCCTACTATATCTATCAACTGATTGACCGATTCCTCTACATAATTAAACTGCATCGGCAATTTGATAATTTGTCTATCTTCTTTTTCTCCTAGAACTAACACTACTTCAATAGAGCCTGAGTGAAGGTCAATAATCCGTTTTAAAGATAACAGGACATGCTGGTTATTTCCGTCTTCTAACTTAATGTAAAGTCTTTTTGGTTTATCCTCTTCTGTCTGTTTGGGTTTGTTTTTAACCTTTTTTAGCTTTGGGGGCTTTACTTTCTTTTTGCTAGGTACGTAATTGGTGGCTTCACTATGGGTTACTTCCCTGGCACTATCTACTAGTATCTTTATATCTTCAGTCTGATTACCTTCTTTGTCTTCAGAAGATATTTTTCCACTAATAGTTACTACCAGATCCCTTTTCCATAGATCACTACTGCTGGCATAAACTCTCGGGAATAAAATTAGTTCAATTTCACCCATTTCATCACCTAGTTTAACAAATGCCATTTTTTGACCATTTTTTGTTACAATCTCTTTACTCTCTAGTATTACCCCACCCAATACAACTGATTTATTGTGATGTTCCGGTAACAGCTCGGTTATTGGGACAGTTTGTTCCGACAACCATAGTTTGTAGTCCTGCAAGGGGTGCTGAGACAAATATATACCTAGTAGCTCCCTTTCCCACTGTAGCTGATCTCTTAGATCGGTCGATTCAGGTATTTCTTCCAGGTCTAACTTAGGAGCAACGTCAGAACTACCAATTTTATTACCGAATAAATCAGTCTGTCCGCTTTCTCTTTGTTTTTGCATGCGACTACCGAAACTTAAGATTGCATCAAGATTATGTAGTAGAAATTTTCTACTACCAAATGCATCTAGTGCCCCAGCTCGGATAAGACTGTCTAGCGCTTTACGATTAACAATTCGTACATTAATTCGATTTATAAAATCTTCGAGATCTTTGAAATGTCCATCTTTTCTAGCTCTCAGAATATCCTCAACAGCACCGGTGCCAACGTTTTTTATAGCGTTCATACCAAAACGAATTTGTTTTTTCTTTGGTACTACAGCAAACTCGACGTACGATTCATTGACGTCAGGTGGCAAGACTGTAATTCCCATATTCTGACATTCGGAAATCTCGATAGTAAGTCGATCAATGTTATCGTAATCGCTGGTCATAAGGGCTGCCATGTAACTATCTGGATAGTTAGCCTTCAGGTAAGCTGTTTGATAAGCTATTAACCCATAACAAGCCGAGTGACTCTTGTTGAAACAGTAATCGGCAAATGCTTCAAGCTGTTTCCAGAAATCGGTAGCAAATTTTTTGGATACATCACTGGTCTGGACCATACCATCGATAAAGGCAACCTTCATCTTCATCATCGTTTCACGCTGTTTTTTTCCAATAGCTTTTCTCAATGTATCGGCCTGACCACCTGTAAAGCCACACATATCTTTACTGATCTGCATAAACTGTTCTTGATACACTAATATTCCGTATGTTTCACCAAGAGCATCTTTTAGCCCAGGGTGTTCATAGATAACCTCTTTTCGACCATGTTTTCGACCAATAAAGTCATCTATAAATTGCATCGGTCCAGGACGGTACAAGGCAACCATGGCAATGATGTCATCAAATTTTGTTGGTTTTAATTCTTTTAAGTAGCGTTTCATCCCGGCCGATTCTAGCTGGAATACGCCGGTAGTATCACCACGCTGCAACAGTGCATATGTCTCGGCATCGTCAAGTGGAACCTCCTCGAGGATTATACTCTTTTTGTACACCGCCTTGATGATACGAATCGCATTGCGCAGGATGGTCAAGTTGGACAGACCCAAAAAGTCCATCTTCAAGAGGCCAAGCTCTTCGACGGGACCCATCGGATACTGTGTCGAAATAACATCCTGTTTGGTGCCGTCTGCCAGCAAGACCTGCTTTTGAGCTCGCTCTAACGGAATAAACTTTACGATATCATCTGGAGCAATCACCACACCAGCTGCGTGCACGCCGTGACTTCTGACGGTACCCTCGAGCCGTATAGCCAGATCTATCACCCGCTTTGTAGTTGGGCTGCTCTCGTACTCTCGCTTAAGATCTGGATCCTCCTGAATGCTCGTTGCGAGCGGTATGTGACGACCCTGGACTGGTGGCGGAACCATCTTTGAGATCCTGTCAGCCTCAGCATATGGCACCTCAAGCACCCGCGAGACATCACGAATAGCCGCGCGGGCAGCCATAGTACCAAACGTTACAATGTTCGCGACACGGTCACTGCCGTACTTATCGGCACAGTATTGGATCACCTCATTACGTCTGGTGTCCTGAATAACGATATCTATATCAGGCATGCTGATACGATCTGGGTTTAGAAATCGCTCAAACAGTAGGTCATAGTGGATAGGGTCAAGTTCAGTGATCCTCAGACTATACGAGACAATTGATCCTGCCGCCGAACCGCGCCCTGGTCCAAAGATGATCTTTTGGTCTTTACCCCAGTTGATAAAGTCAGACACAATCAGAAAGTATCCATTGAAGCCCATATTATCAATGACACCAAGCTCAAACTTAGCTCGCTCGAGGATGTCCTCTGGGAGTGTCTCCATAGCCTCTTCCATGGTGATCTGTTTGGATCTAGCCTCCTCGACACCACCGTATCGCCAAGCGAGCCCGCGGTACACCAGTAGGTGGAGATACGACTTTTCGTCATATGGTTTCGGCGTTTCAAATTTAGGAATCAAGATGCCACCCAGATCAAGTTCTACGTCACACCTGTCTGAGATCGCCTTGGTGTTGGTGATGACCTCCGGATGTTCTTTGCCCCATCGCTCTATGATTGCCTCGCTCGATTCAACGTGCAGCGGGTAATCTTTGAGTGACATCCGGTTGGTGTCAGATAGGTACGATCCGGTCCCAACACACAGCAACACCTCATGCGCCTCTTG
>JAGQMX010000036.1 GCA_020428425.1 Candidatus Saccharimonadota bacterium
CCTGGGATAAAGGCCTTGCTGCCTAGCGTCAGTGGATAATCTTTACCTTCTGCACCGTTCACTGCCTTACCTTTCGAATCTGTACCTTTGAAGTCGATGATTACTTCATCGCCATCCTTCGCTGGCTTACTGGAAGGCTTTTTCTCAGCAGCTCTTGAACGTAGGCTATCTAGTACTCCATTAATATCCTTTGCGGTTACATTTGCTTTTGGCTTAGTTTTCTTAATTTTGGAATAATCTGGTAGTGTTACTTCACCTAGTACATCGGCGGTAATTTCGAAATCAAAAGTGGTAAATGGAACAAATTTCTTTAGATTTACCGATGGCTGCCCAATAACTCTTAAATTTTCTTTTGTTATAGCTTCTACGTAGAAGTGATTAAGCGTAGCATCAATAAATTCAGACTGAAGAGTATTCTGATCGACGCTTTTTTCGATGACATGGAGTGGCGCTTTGCCTTCTCGAAACCCAGAGACTTTAGTTTGTTTCCCTAGTTTCTTTAGAGTTGCATTTTTAATTTTGGTTAGCGTTTCTGGGTCGGCAGAAATACTTAATGTTACGTTGGTTGGATTGTTGTGAGTTAATTTGATTTGCATAAGTTCTTATTATAACAGATGACAAATAGACATACTACTAAAGATTACTTTGATTATATTCCTAGTTAGTATGATTTAGTTATTGTTTGTCGCCTAGGATTGTAGAGACTATTCGCTCGGGACTTAGTCGTTCTTCCTGTTCAGTCAACAAATTTTTGAGGTTATACGTATTGCTATCAAGTTCTTCCTGACCGATAAACATCGCATATTTCACATTCTTTTTTAAAGCGTTTTTAATTTTGCTGGGCAGTTTCTTGTCGCTATTATCGACTGCAATATTGATGCCTTCTTCTCTAAGTTTGGAAATTAGTTTTTGGGAATTTCCGTATACATCTCCAATTAATATGGCATAAACATCAGTTTTAGATTGGACTTTAGGCAAAAGGTTGTGGGTAGTCAGAAAATCACTTAGGGTTACATCGCCCCAACCAAAACCAACAGTAGCTACTGGTTCTACGCCAAATAACCCAACTAGACCGTCATAACGGCCGCCACCCATTATTGATCTGGGGTTCTCTGGGTCAGTATCGCTCATTTCGAAAACGATTCCAGTGTAGTAGTCAAAGCCCCGCATGATACTGATGTCGAATTCGACGTTACTGATACTGGAATCAGATAGTTTGGTTAGCAGATCAGCTAGTTCCTTGGCTGGTTTGCTGCTGGCGATTTCTTCTGGTAATTGGGAAATGTCTTTTGCTCTTAATAATTCGATAAGTTTATCGTCAATTTTTTCAGCTCGTTGTTCGGGGTTCAATGCAGCCTGGACTCCGTTCTTAAAATCTTCAGGAGGTATCTTATGCATCTTATCTATTAGCTTAGAGATATCGTGAGATTGCTCGGCAGAAAGTCCTAGGTAGCTATCAAAAATATGATTCATCAGGCCTCGGTGGTTTACTTTAAATGAATACATTGAGTTGCTAGCTCCAAATTTCTTCATAATGGTATTTGCAAGCAAGATTAGCTCGTGTTCGGCACTATTATCTGATACACCAAAAATATCTACGTTTAATTGCCAGTGCTCACGTAATCGTCCACGCTGAGGCCGTTCATAACGCCATAATACTGGAATGCTATACCAACGTAGTGGATAGCCTAGTTCTTGTCGTTTGCCTGCAACCATTCGACTAACGGATGGTGTCATTTCTGGTCGGATTACTACTTCGCGGTCACCACGATCAGTAAAACTGTAGGTCTGTTCATTGACGATTTCTTCACCAGACTTGGCTTTGAATAGCTCGATGTTTTCTAGAATTGGCGCATCGTACTGTTCATAGCCAAATTGTTCGGCTACAGATCGGAAAGTTTCAAATAAATAGTTTTGTAGTAGCTTGTCTTCAGGATAAAAATCACGGGCGCCTTTATAGGGTTGAGTGGATAATGACATGGTTGCTACTTTCTTTAATGTTTTTTGGTACGGATGAGAGGACTTGAACCTCCACGCCTTGCGGCACTAGCTCCTAAGGCTAGCGTGTCTACCAATTCCACCACATCCGCTTATCTTCGTGGTTAAATATTTTTGTTAACAGTGATATTCTACGCAATTTTCCGATAAAATACTAGTCTTGCGTTGCCAAAGGTTTTTTGGCTGATAATTTCAAATCGTTCTTTTGGGAACCTAATGTCGGCGTGAAGTGGTAAGGAAAGGACGCCAACACAGTTTACTATTGAGTGTTCTATTAGCTTTTCGATTAGATTTTCTTGAATGTGGTTATATGGTGGGTCGCATAATACAATATCGAATTTCTGATCCGGATGTTGATTGCTCCAGGTCTTGGCATTAACTGTTAACAATTCAACTTTTTTTTCTAGACCTAAAGAAGAGATGTTTTCTTTGATTACATTGGCGGCTTGTCGGTTATCTTCTAGAATTGTAGCTTGCTTTGCGCCTCGGCTGATAGCCTCAAAAGATAGTGCTCCGCTACCCCCAAATGCATCAAGGATGTTGAGGCCTGATATATCGCCCAGGGTGTCAAATAAAGCGGTACGTACTTTATCCCCCATTGGATGCGTTGCAAAACCTTTAGGTGACTTAAAGATACGCCCCTTTAACTCGCCGGAAACTATACGCATCGCGGTTTTAGGCCTTTTTCTTTGTTGTTTTCTTGGTAGTGTATTTCTTGCTTGGCTTATTTGCTTCAAGGTAGGCGCTATGCCAAGCAAGGGTCACAGTTTTAATAATACTAGGGACTAGTTTATTGCGGACATCGAGAGTTAGTTTTGTAGTCCAGCCTCTTTGATAATAGCGAGTATACATATCTTGAACGGCTATTTCTCTAGCAGTTTTTTGGAAATATTTACCTACTCCAACTTTACCAAATTCTTCAATATCTTGTTCGGTAGGAGTGCTATCGCTGAAGGCTACTGGGGCCATGATCGAGGCAACTCCTAATTCGAACATACCATGGGTACTGATTAGTCCCTTAAAGCCCCACATTTTCCAATTATTTTTTACTTTGTCACGTCGATTAATTCCGGGGATGATTAATTTGTCTTTAATCGTACTTCTTGTCTCATTACCTTCACCGCCCCTTAGCTCACTTAACTTTTCTTCATAGGGGTAATGGTGGGCTGGAGTTAGGCCATCGACTATTGAATGAGCTAACCAGGCTGCTTCAAAAGCTGCTTTTTCGGACATATTTCCTCGAAGGGCTTCAACTAGAAGCTTATGGTGTTTGGCTATTAGATCAATTAAGGTTGTGTCTTTATCGTCGAAAGGATTTAGGAAGTGCCATGGTTCATTTACTGAGGGGCTTTTGCGTTTAATTCCATCAGGTCCATTTTTTCCTTCAAAGTGAAGAATTTCTTTGATTGCTGGAAAACCCTCTGGGTCAACCTCTAGTTTTGAGAGATTGATTCTTGAGACTCGGTCTATTTTTTGGTGAGCACCAAGAATTCCGCCAGATTTATTAGTCAGTGTAGTACCAGCGTACATATTAGAGACTCAGTCTGACTATTGGTGGTTGGGTTAGTATGATTACCATAAATTAGCTACGTATTTAATTTAAATTTGTTACTCCAAGTAATTTATTCACTTGGCTTGCTAGATGACTATATTGTACCAGATTTTCTTCTCTTTCAATAAATTGCTTAGCAGTATTTCGGGCTGTTGCGATTAACTCTACATCTGTTAATTTAGCGATTGAAAGATCAAGGGCTCCATGTTGGGCTGTGCCATATATAGCTCCCGGGCCACGAATGTCAAGATCTAGTTCGCTTAGTTTGAAGCCATCATTTGTTCCTTCGATAGCTCTTAATCTACGGGTTGGTGCTTGAGAGTCTGTCTGCATCAGGTAGCAGTGCGATTGATGTTCACCACGCCCAATTCGTCCCCTTAATTGATGAAGCTGGGCCAGTCCAAAACGATCGGCATTTTCAATTAACATTACATTGGCGTTAGGCACGTCTACCCCCACTTCTATGACGGTAGTCGAAACTAGGATATCTAACTTCTTATCGATAAAATCTTGCATGATAGACGATTTTTCATCGGTTTTTTGTTTGCCGTGAAGCAGCCCAACTCTCCAATCTTTGAAATAGCCTTGTTTTAGTTCTTTGTAGACTACTTCTGCAGAACGCAGTCCTTTAAGGACTTCAGAATCTAGTATCAGAGGACAGACAACGAAGGCTTGCCTGCCTGCTTTTAATTGAGTGATAATTTTGTCATATACAGCATCTCTGGAATTTGGCGAGCATATTTCGGTAATTATTGGTTTACGGTTTTCTGGTTTTTGTTTAATTAAGGAAACATCCATCTCGCCATATAAGGTAAGAGTTAGACTGCGAGGGATAGGTGTTGCTGTCATGGTCAGGACATGAGGCATATGTCCAGCTTTGGCAATTAGTTTTTTACGTTGTTCAACACCAAATCGGTGTTGCTCATCAATGATTATCAGGCTTAGTTTCTTGATATCTACTTTTTCTTGAATCAAAGCGTGGGTGCCAATAATGAACTGCATATTACCGGACTTTATCTGGCTATGACTTATAGCTTTGCTTTTACTGCTCATCTTTCCAATTAATAGGCCAACCCTATCTTCCATTCCAAGCGGTTTTAGCAAGCTATGGATTGTATCTGCGTGCTGTTTAGCGAGTATTTCAGTTGGAGCCATTAAGGCTACTTGGTAGCCTTGTTTCAGAGACATCAAAGCGGCCATGGTGGCAACCACCGTCTTACCAGAACCAACATCACCTTCAAGTAAGCGATTCATAGGTATATCTTTTTCTAAGTCTTTATAGATACTCCAGAGTACTCGCCGTTGATCATCGGTAAGTTTAAACGGTAAATGACCAATGAAGTCTTTGGCTAAATTTAAGTCAAATTTAATCTTCAACGCTTTCTCAGTGGAGTTTAACTGTTTTATTATTAGTGCACTTAGCGTTAGCTCAAACACCTCCTCAAACCCTAATCTGGCTTTAGCTGCCTCAATGTCTTTGTTCAGTTTGGGGTAGTGAATCAGATACAGGGCTTTGGATCGACTAATTAATTTATTTGATTTGATTATCCAACCTGGCAATGTTTCCTGTGTGGAGTTAATAAGCGGTAGTATATTCTTTATAACCTTACGTATTTGATTAGATTTAAGACCTTTTGTTTCTCTATATTTCGGAAGTATTCGTCCGGAGTTTACCGGTAAATCGCCTTCTAACTCACAAGATGGATTCTGCATAGCGAATTTTTGGTAGCGTAAATCAAAATCCCCAGATATTAAGTAGTATTTATTGCTGATAATTGCTTTTGCTCGATAAGGCTGATTGAACCAAATCAACCTAGCACTTCCAGTCTCATCACTAGCAATAGCTTCGGTAATATGCATCCCTCGCCGGACATAACGTCCACTGACCTGGTTTATTTTGGCCTTGATGGTGTGTTTACCGGTTTTTAGTTTAGCGATATCGGTAATCTTTGAATAATCTTCGTAATATTTTGGATAATATGAAATTAGATCAGCAATAGTATGTATTCCAAGTTTATTAAACTTGGAGCTTAATTGTTTACCAACACCCTTAACGTCTTGGATTGGAGAGTCTAATTCCATAGATGAATAATACCAGTTGTAACTGAATGATGTTAACTGCTACTGATATTCCTTAATAGTATTGACTTATAGTATTGCTCAATAATTATTACTTACTATGGGACGTCTTAGCATGACGGACTAATAAGAAGACGCTAGGCCCAAAAAAAGATTTCGCTAGAGCTGGTTGTAGTATATTTTCCACTTTGAGCATGGCGTTCATTGGAACGATCTTTTTTACTCCGGGAGAGCGGAGATTGGAAACTGATAGAATTTTATCGACTTGCAGTCCAGCGTGAGCTAACTGTTTAATAACAGTTTTAGGGTTGTGGTTTACGAAAGCAATTTCATCTTTATTCTGGTTCTTTTTTGATCTTATATCGACCGGGGAGGTGGGTAGTTTCTGGCCTTTTAGTAGGTGTTTTAGACGGTTTCGAGCGTGAGCATAGTTGGCAATCTCTAGAATTAAGTAGCCGTCTTCACTTAGAACTCTCTTAATTTCTTTAAACTCCTCACTTGGGTCTGGTAAATGATGCATAACTCGGATCATAGTTATTAGATCGAGACTATGGTCCTTGAAGCTCAGATCATCGGCCTGAGTGAGTTTCCGTTCTATTTCAGGATGATCTTTAAGGTATTCTTTAGCAATATCTAGTTGTTGCTGACTAGGCTCTGCTAGAGTTACTTTATCTGCATAGTTTTTTAAGAAAATACAAAGCCTACCAAAACCACCACCAATATCTGCTGCTGTTTTGAAATGCTTGCCTTTTAGCAAACGAGTGATAGCTAGTCTTTCGGCTTCATTCTCGTAATCTCGTCCATCCCAGTATTCTAAGTAATTATGTTTAGGGTCGTTATATTGGTCTGACTTTTTTTTGGCAGTTTTACTAGCGGGCATGGTGAGTTAACTTTCTAACTTTAGGTTAATATTTTGAACTTTTTACTCTATGCGCTTAGTATATCACGCGTTATTTAGAAATGATTGCTAGATTGTTCTTACCACGTCGGACTATAGCATGGCCACTGATAAATTGGTTGTCAGAGAGTTTATCGGTATCCTCGGTAAGCTTATCTCCATTGATATATACTGCACCATCATTAATAAACCGCCTGGCTTCAGTTTTACTGCTAGCTAAATTACTAGCTACCAGTAGATCTATTAAGGGTTGATCGGCATTCTGGATAGCTGGGAGTTCCTTGCGGAGTAGTTCAAAGTCCGCAGTATCTAGCTTTGTGTAGTCTTCACTAAAAAGTAACTCAGTGACTTTGATAATCTGTTTGGTAATATCTTCACCGTGTACTAAATTCGTAACTTGTTTAGCCAAGGTTTTCTGAGCCAAACGGGCTGCTCGGTCTTGTTTAAATTTATCTAGCACGTCGTCGATTTCTGACTTAGATAGCTCAGTATATACTTTGAGGTAAGTTTCTACTCCCTGATCATCAACATTTAGCCAAAATTGATAAAACTTAAATGGTGAGGTCAGTTCTGGATCTAACCAGACGGCGCCGTCTTCTGATTTACCAAATTTCTTACCAGTCTGGGAGTTAATGATCAATGGCAAGGTAATTACATGTGCTTCCTTACCCCGAGTTTTGCGGATCAGATCTACGCCGGAAAGGCAATTACCCCATTGATCAGAGCCGCCAAGTTGCAATGTGCAGCCGTATTTATCAAATAAGTGAAGAAAGTCCATGCCTTGTAGTACTGTGTAGCTGAATTCTGCATAAGTTATGCCATCGCCACCTTCATTCATTCGTTTGGCAATAAAATCTCTCTGAACTAGTGGTGTCATACTATAGTGTTTACCAATATCTCTAAGATAATCTATTACGTTCAGGTTTTTAGTCCAATCTAAATTGTTGACTAGAGTATATTCACTTCCTCTATAAATTTTACTGAACTGTGCTTCTGCCCGCCGGACATTGTCGGCAATAGTTTCTACTGCCTGTAGCTCCCGTTCTTTATCTTTTCCACCCGGATCACCGATTAAGCTAGTTGCTCCGCCTGCAAGAATTATTGCTTTATGTCCATGTCGCATAAAGACTTTGTCGAACATCATAGCGGCTAGGTTGCCGATTTGCTGCGAAGGGGCTGAAGCATCAAACCCGTGATAAAAAGTCCACTGTTGTTCGTCTAATTGGTCTAGGTTTTTGAAAGTGGTTTGGTTGATGAAACCACGCCACTGGAGTTCCTCGGAGAGGCTCATTTGGTTAGAGTCTTGGTTATTCATGGATTGTATTATACATGACCTAATCTGTAATAGTTATATAATAATTCTTGCTAAAGATATTAATAAATACTAATGTTTAAATATAGCTTGAAATCCGAATTATTTGGTATAATAGATGAATTGATTGGAGTAGAATTAAGTAAATATGAAATCAGGTAAAAAAGGCCGGTCCCCCAGAAAGAGTAAAAATACTCATGTTACCCGAAGTGGTAAAAGTATAAAGTTGAATCAGAGCCTAAACCAGAAAATGAAAGCTCGTAAGAGTGCCAAAGCAACTAGGAAAGCCGAGAGATTAGCTTCCCTGCCAAAAGGTCGGGTTAAACGATTCTTGCATCATTTTGAGCCTAAGCGGATGTATAAGTACTGGTTCAGCCGTGATGGTGGTATTATGGCCCTTAAGATTTTGGGTATTGGCTTAGCAGTTGGTTTCTTACTAGTACTAGGTTTATTCGCTTATTTTAGAAAAGACTTACCTAACCTTCGGGATATTTCAGGGAATAATTTCGGTGGAAGTGTCCGCTATTATGATAGAACCGGTGAAACCCTACTTTGGGAAGATTATGATGCTATTAAACGTATCCCAGTTGAGGATGACAATATAAATCAATATATGAAGGATGCTACGGTTGCAATTGAGGACAAAGACTTCTTTAAGCACGGTGGCTTTGATGTGCGTGGAATATTGCGGGCCGGAATAAATAACGTCGTAGGCGGCAGTAGTACTCAGGGTGGATCAACCATTACCCAGCAATTAGTTAAGTTAACTCAAAACTGGACTAAAGATCGAAGTTATACCAGAAAAGCCAAAGAGTTGATATTATCTGTTGAGCTTGAACGAACATATTCAAAAGACGAGATTCTAGCAGGATACTTAAATACTGCTCCTTATGGAAACGTCCAATATGGTGTCGAGGCTGCAACTAGGGATTATTTCCAGAAATCTGCCAAAGAATTAACGCTAGATGAAGCCGCCTTTCTAGCTGCTATTCCTAAGTCTCCATCATTTTATTCACCTTATGGTGCATATTACAAAGCCAACGAGAAGGAGTCTAGGGAAGCGCT
This sequence comes from Candidatus Saccharimonadota bacterium, assembly GCA_020428425.1. GTDB lineage: Bacteria > Patescibacteriota > Saccharimonadia > Saccharimonadales > AWTP1-31 > JAGQMX01. The sequence goes on from JAGQMX010000036.1 coordinate 8,905, forward strand.
TATTGGCCGCCAACACTACGTACTGAACCTCATGCATGAACAAGGAAAGATATCGACTAAAGAACGTGATGCTGCAAAGAAAGTAGATATTCTGGCTAAGATAAAAGAACCGCAGGCTAAGTTTGCTGGGATAAAGGCACCATGGTTTGTATTGGCTGCCAAGAAGCAGTTGGAATTAGAGCGTGGAGTAGATTCAGTAAAAGTCGGTGGTTGGTCAGTTACTACTACTCTTGATCTAGATAAACAGAAGATAGCAGAAGAACAAGTTGCTAACGGATTACCACAAATTCAAGCTCAGGGTGGTGATACTGCCGCATTCGCTGCCGAGGATGTAACTACTGGTCAAATGGTAGCACTGGTTGGTGGAGTCGATTTCAATAATAAGGAATTTGGTCAGTTTAATTATGCTAATCAGCCCTTGCCTCCAGGTTCTAGTTTTAAGCCGTACGATTATGCATCGCTGATAGAACATAGCGATAACGTTGGTGCTGGCTCAGTATTATATGATACCCAAGCTCCAATAACTGGTTGGCCTTGTACTAATAAAGCTAATCCTAAACAAGGCGGAAACTGTCTTTGGGATTATGATTTCCGTTATCCAGGGCCACTAACTTTAAGGTACGCACTGGGAGGCTCACGAAACGTTCCAGCAGTTAAAGCAATGTTGGCTGTCGGTATAGATAAAACTATTGCGACAGCAGAAAAGCTAGGGCTAAAGAGTGGGTATAAGTGTTTCGAAGACGAAGAAAATACTGTTGAGGGTCCTTGTTATGGATCGGCGGCGATTGGTGATGGTGCCTTCTTGCATCTAGATGAACACGTTCATGGCTATAGTAGTCTAGCTAGAAATGGATTGAATTTACCGCAGACTTATATCTTAAAGATTACTAACGCATCGGATAAAGTGATTTCAGAATGGAAGCCTAGTAAAGGTACTCAAGCTATCCGACCTGATGCAGCTTACATAGTTTCAGATATGTTAAAAGACCCGAACGCCAGTTATTTCCCTGCTGGTCGAAAACCCCATCGCTTTAATGGTTGGAAGTTTGCCATGAAGACTGGTACGACCAATGATGGAAAAGATGGTTGGATGATGGGCTTTTCAGCTAAATATGCAGCTGGAGTATGGGTTGGTTATCACACTAGACAACGAGTAATGAGTGGCACCATGGAAAATATGACTCAGCCAATATGGCAAGGCTGGATGAACGCTGCTCACCAGAATGAACCTGTTAAAGAACAGCCTAAGCCAGCAGGCGTTAAATCAGCACCGGCTTATATAGTTCGCAGTCACGTAGGTATTGGCTCTGTTGAACCAAGCCCTTCTACTGACTTAGTACCTTCATGGTATAAAGCACCTAATCAATCTTCTGTGAACCAAGTAATAGATAAGGTATCTAATAAAATTGCTACATCCTGTACACCTGAACGAGCTAAAGACAAAGTTACCGGGGGATCTGCTAACCAGTTCTCAGTTGACCCGTTTGTAGGTGGAGCAGCTAGCAATTCTAGTGATAAGGACGATGTTCATAAGTGTGATGACGTTAAGCCTACGGTAGCGTTGAATATTACGACTACAAGTAACGGCTATAACCTATCAGTAAATGTTGGTCAAGGTACACACCCAATATCCAGCGATAGATTCAAAGGAACAGTTAACTACATCTTAGATGGTAGGAATATTAAGTCAGTTAATATTAATGGACCAGGTAATGGCCAAGCTGCCTTTAGCTACAGCCCAGACTTTAGCGGCACCAAGAAGATATACGCTGAGATAATTGATAGCGTGCTATACGATTCAACCTCCCAACAAGGATCTTTGACTAGCAAAGCCAAAGAATCTTCATTCAGTGTTAGCGCAACTGAAGTTGGTGTCAATAAATATACTTTTGCATGGTCAACTGGTGGCACTGGGCTAATAACAGTCTTTGATTCGGATGGAGCTATATGTAGTAAATCTGCTAACTCATCGGGATGTGATGGTGAATTTATTGTAAATCCTTTTGTTGGCATATATGCCAAAGACAGTACTGGTAAAAAAGTAACAGTTCCTTCACCTTAATTTGATAAGAATTTGTTCAGAGCTTCTTTAATTGAGCCTACACTGTGTAAGTTTGCTGGCTTGCGGCCGGTACGAACAACTGGCCCAATACCACCATCAAAACCTAGCTTTTTAGCTTCAGCTAGACGTTTCTCGATGTAAGGAACATGACGGACTTCCCCGCTGAGTCCTAGCTCACCAAATACCACGGCATTTTTCTTTAGTTGCATGCCTTTCGAGGCACTAGCAATTGCCATACACAGTGCCAGATCAGAGGCTGGTTCACTTATTTTTATACCTCCAACAATATTTACATAGATGTCTTGATCAGATAGGTTAAGTTTAGTCCGTCGCTCCAGCATGGCAATCAGCAGGTTCACTCGGTTTAAATCAATTCCGCTAGCTGCTCGTTTTGGATAACCATAGTTGGTTTTATTAACTAGCGCCTGTACTTCGACAAGTAGTGGTCGGGATCCTTCAATAGTTGCAAGCACTATAGACCCGTCATTGATTTGTCGCTCAGCAAGTAGAGTGGCGGAGGGATTAGACACCGGCATCAGACCTTTATCCTGCATGTCGAATATCCCAGTTTCATTTGTTGACCCAAAACGATTCTTGACCCCTCTGAGCATCTTTAAGCCACCATAGCGATCACCATCCAGTTGTAGGACCACATCTACCATATGTTCTAGGACTTTTGGTCCAGCTATTGAACCTTCTTTAGTAACATGACCGACTAAGACTAGTGTTGTGTTGCTCTTTTTTGCAACTAAGCTAAGTAAGTGAGTACTATTGGTTATTTGGCTAATACTGCCCGGGGCTGAGCCGACGGCCTCTACTCTCATGGTTTGGATAGAATCTATCACTACAAACTGAAAGTCTTTGGTAGCGATAGTTTTTGCGATGTCATCACTGCTTGAGCTAGAGGAAATTTTAAGATTAGTGTCTTTGGCCCCTAGTCGATTAGCACGCATAGCTATCTGATGAATAGATTCCTCACCGCTGATGTATAAGACTTTGTGTTTGTTGGATATTAAACTAGCTAGTTGCAGCAGCAGAGTACTCTTTCCAATTCCAGGTTGTCCAGCAACTAAATTGACACTGCCGTATACAAACCCACCCCCCAGAACTGTGTCCACCTCCTCCATACCGGATTGAATTCTTTTTTCTGACTGATTTTTTGCGATCTCTTTAATATTTGAGGTGGCTAATTCCTTACCATTAGCAGTTGCTCCCCGAACACTACTAATCTGTAGTTCTTCGGTTATTGTATTCCATTCGCCACAACTATGGCAACGTCCGGACCAGGAGCTGGTAGTTGCTCCACAGTTTTCACATTTATACTTGACTCTATTTATTGCCACTCGTTCCCCTTTTATGAGTCTATTTTATCATCGTTGGAGGTGATGAATGGTAAAAACTACAAAACCACCACAAGACACTGCTACTAAGTTGAGTCGTAGTTATAGATCTTTGGAATCTGTAGAAATATTACTATTCAATGGCTTGCTGAGTTCTTGTACTTCAATAGCTATATTATTCCTCTGGGTTAGGATAGTTTTATATTCGGCAATTAAGCCTCTGGTTTCAGATTGCAATGTTCGATAAGGTATTAAACTATTGTTATAACTGGCCACACCTTGGTTATACTCTTCGATTTTATTTTCCGCTAATAAGGCTTCCAATCGGGCAGCTTCTTGGTTTATGGACTGTTCAAGCTCCACTAATTTTTGGTTATTAGCTTTGACTTGACTCTCGATGCTGGATAACTGACCGTCGAGTTCATCAACCTTAAGTCGCCTACTAGTAAATACATTTTCAAATTTATCGGATAAGGCAACTACTCCAGCTCGGTTAGTGAAATACTGACTATAGTATTGTTCTAGTTCTGCCGGAAGATCAGCTACTTCTGTACCTAATATTGAATGTAGCTCATTGTTGGTATCTGCACCGCTTTCCAGATAGAGATCTATCTTTTCTTTTATATTTTCATCATCTAGTTCATTGTAGGTCTTCTTTAGCAACGAATTAATTTCTTGCTTTTTATTATAGCCCAGTCTTTGGTAGGCAGCGTGTAGCATTTCATGGGCAGCGGTAACTTCTTCTACTCCAGCAAGCCTTTCGTCTGTCACCTCCAACAGGAAGATTCCATCTCTAGGCTTATAACAGCCAAGTACAACTGCTTCAGTTTCTTTACAACTGTTATAGAATACTTTTTTTTCTTGAATCTGGGGGTCGTTAATATAGAAAAGTTTTCGACCGTAGTTATTCATGTATGAATTATCAGCAAGTTGAACTATTTGGTTACTAGGCTGGTAGTCTCTTAATGCATACCAATCTAGAATATTCTGTCTTTGAAAGAAAGCTAAGGCTACAGCCGAGGCAAATAATAGATATACAATTAATTTTGGCCAAGTGCGTTTCTTTCTCTTTTTAGGTAAAGGAGGGTTAACTGGCTCTTTTGGTGGGGCAGCTTTTTGCTTTTTGGGGTGGATTTCCATAACCACTGCTGGTCCAGCTTCAGCTTTGGCTGGCGTCTGTTCGGTTGCTGGCTGAGTAGGCGTTTCTTGAGTTTTGGTTTCTTCGGGCTTCATCTAC
>JAGQMX010000037.1 GCA_020428425.1 Candidatus Saccharimonadota bacterium
GCTATTCTACCCCAGCCGATTAAGGCCGTCTGATGAACGGCTATCATAGGGATGGATCCACTAAACAGTTCTACCTCGATGTTTCCAACAAATAGATCGCTATTACCAGGCACGAAGCGGTAGGCGGCGTGATGCTTCTGGGCAAAATTTAATACCTTGTCATTTTTGTACTGGTCTTTGTACAGTTCAGTTTGAATGATGCTATGGATAGGATGGCTTATCTTTTCGATGGCTTCCTTGAAGTTCTGGTAAGTTTTGTAGTCTAGGGTATCTACACCAACAATACCAAGTATTCTTTGACCACTACTACGGGTGTCTTTTATACCATCAGCCAGCTCTAGTGAACGTTTAGTGTTACCAACTATTAATACGTTACTGACCCCAACTCCATAAGAGTATAGAAATCTACGCAGGCGCCTGGCTAGGGTTCTAAAGATTAACAGGAATACAAAGCCTAATATAAAACCATAAACTGGCACTAATCGAGCAGGGAACAGTGCTCCATCGGTTACAAAGTCGTAGCCTATTATTACTAGAATTCCTAGCAAACTACCGACGATTAATCGTCCAAGTTCTTTAAAGCGTTTGTCGTACACTTTTTGAGAGTACAGATCAATAAAGGCCTGAACTATTATCCAAAGTGGTAGAACACTAAATAAGGCAATAAAGTAGTCGCGGGCCGTGATTGGCTCTATTAGAGAGCGGGTATCAACCTTTACGCGTAACACATAGGCTAGGCTAAAGGCTAGGAGTAGAGTCAGGAAGTCACCGATTACTAGAAGTACGGCATAGCCAATAGAGGCGTTATTTTTCATAACCCTATTCTAACACCTCTTGGGTGATGATCGTTAGCTTTAGCTACTAAGTAGATTATTTTCGTTTCTTATTTAATTTCTTGGTATTTTCTGGAAACACCCAGTATTTGTACCAAAAATAGTTCCAAACCGTAAATATGCCGGAGGCTACAAATTGACCAAGATAAGGTGTTAACCCAAATGTCTTCAGCGTGCTGACTATTAGGTAGTCGAGCCCAAAGTTTACAAGAGTTATTGCAATGTAGCGACCAGTGACTTTTGTCTTGTATTTAGATAGTTCTTTATTATTGAATACCCAGTATCTCTGTAGTAAATAGTTTATGGTCCAGCCGAAGATGTTGGCTAGTAACTTTGCCCAGAACAGCGACATGCCAAATAGTTTGTCACTGATAAAGAACACCAAGTAGCCAGTCCAAAAATAGGCTCCACCACTTACCATATATTCGGTTATTCTAACTAGTTCACTCTTACTTTTATTTGCTTTTGCTTTAACCATTACCGGTAATTATATATTAGTTACTAATTTAGCGCTTTCGGTTTGTAATTAAACTCACAAAATAACTCAGAAATGATATATATTTACAGATATTTTTCCTCTGTTGACGGATGCTATTTATGCTATAATTCTCTAGATATGCCTGAATTTAGTCGTCCCAAAAAACGTAGCTCCAGTCAGTCGGTAGATGGTATGCTGACTAAGCGTACCAAGAAGATAGGCTCCCCAGAGTACTACAATAACAGTGGAAAACTATCTAATGAACCGAGGCGATCGTTCGCTAATCGTCAGCGGAAAATACAATCGGATATTGAGCCTGCCGACCAATCACTTGAAGAACGTAAACTAGGCGATTTTGATCAGCCCGAACAAAATGTATTTACTAAAAATGAAAAGAAGTACCAAGATCCAAAACAGATGAGAAAAAACGATAAAAAAGCCAAGAAAGAGAAAAAAGAACCGGGTCGCATTAGGCGCTGGTGGAAGAACCGTAGACGCCGCACCAAAATATTTATCATTATTGGCGTAATACTTCTAATACTTGGTGGACTATTTGGTTACCGACTTTATTCTTTCCTAAACTCAGTGTTTGGCAATGATGTAGGTAATACTAGCGCAGCACTGAACGATAATGTCCGTCCAGAGGATCTAGATACTGAAGGGGATGGTCGGTTGAATGTATTACTACTGGGTCGAGGAGGGGATGAAAACGTAGCTCCTAACCTGACAGATACTATTATCATTGCCAGTGTCGATTTCAAGAATAACAAAGCATCACTACTAAGTATTCCTAGAGATTTATGGGTAGATGTCAATAACTCTGCCATGAAGATTAATGCAACCTATGAGATGTCCCGCGAGGCGGCGGTGTATAAAGGGATGAAAGAAGATCAAGCCGACAAGGAGGCAATAAAGCAAACCATTAATACTGTCCGTGATGTAGCTGGAGTGCCAATTCATAAATACGTGATGACTGATTACAAAGCCTTTAGAGATATAGTGAATGCACTTGGTGGGGTTGACGTCAATGTGCCGGAAGATATCTATGATGGCTTTGCTGGCTGGAAATTCAATGCTGGTACACAAACCTTTAATGGAGATAAAGCATTGCAGTACGCCAGAACTAGACATGGTTCAGCTAGAGGGGATTTTGATCGAAACGAAAACCAACGTAGGTTGTTGCTGGCCATACGGGCTAAAGCTACTTCCACTGGAATTCTAGCTAATCCAGTAAAACTTAACAGCATAGCCAATGCTGTACAGAAGAACATCCAGACTGATTTAACCGTTGATGAAGCCAAGAAAGTATTTGAGCGTACCAAAGATTTGACTGACAGTAATATAGTGAATTTAGACCTAGCTAAGGAAAAAGATCCATTAGTTCAAACCGGAAATGCTGGTGGATTATCTATCGTTCAACCCACAAAAGGACTAGTAGATTATAGCGATATTCGCTCTTATACTAGAAGCAACATGCGTGATCCATATCTAATGCAAGAAAACCCAACTGTCACGGTCTATAACGGTACTGGTCGGGCTGGTGTCGCTCAGTACGTAACAGACGTAATGTCGGCTTACGGCTATAAGGTGCTGGTTACTGAGACAGCCAAAGAAAACCAGCCAAAGACCTTGGTAGTTAAAGCTTCGGATCGCAAGATGCCGTTCACCGAGCGTTTCTTGTTTAAGAGATACGGCGTTGTATATACCAAGGATCTTCCCAAAAATGTAATTCCACCCGTAGCTGAAGGGAAAAGCCAGCCAGCCAAGGGTGATTTCGTAATAGTCCTAGGCGCAGATTTTAATAAGAACGGCGATAGTGGACCAACCTGGTAAATACCGGTGGATTACGGATTATTTATTATGGATACACCAAAAAAAGAAGTAGTCAGACCAACCAAGAAACAAAAAGCCCTGTTAGATTACATATCGAGCTTCATAGCCGAACACGGCTATAGCCCCAGTTATCGGGAAATAATGAAGAGCCTGAACTATACTTCCGTTTCGACTGTAGCGCTACACGTCGGGAACTTAATAAAACGCGGCCATCTAATTAAGCGTGACTATTCGGCTCGGTCCTTAGAAGTTGTTGAACAGAAACCAGAGGAGCTTTCGGTTCGGGCCCCAGTTACAGCTGCTCAAGAAAAATGGTTAGTAAAAAATATTGAAAACAGATTCAAGCATGCCGAAGAAGCTAGTCGCCCAACCCAAGGAGAAATAGACGACCTATATGTATTAGTTGGCGCTCTTAAAGTACTTGGACTAGAAGGGGCAGCTCATTCTTTTATTGGCCGGCTGTCTAAGCTTAAGGCAAAGGATTAGTTTGTAGTGTTAACAAATTTAGGGAGCGTATAATTAACTTATGTTACAAATTATTCAAGCTATTTTCCTAGGTATTGTTGAAGGCTTAACAGAATTCCTACCGATTTCTAGTACTGGACATCTCTACCTTTCGGAGCGGTTGATCGGCTACAAAGACACCGCCGAGATTTTCACAGTAGTTATTCAACTAGGTGCAATACTAGCAGTAATTTGGTACTACCGTCATGATCTTATTGAGAAGACTATGGGGCTATTCCAAGGTAGCGCTAAACAAAGGAAATTTTGGGCAAACTGGATAGTTGCTACCATTCCAGCCGGTATCGCTGGTTATCTATTAGTAGACTATATGGATAAATTTAGTACCAACGTGTTTATTGCTGTTGCTCTAATTATTGGGGGTCTGCTAATTCTACTAATAGAAAACTATCACGATACGAAGCAGCCTAGTGCTAGTCCTCAGCTGGATAAATTAACAATTAAGCAATCCCTGGCGATTGGTTGCTACCAAGTGCTAGCTATCATCCCGGGAGTTTCTCGCTCCGGTGCCACAATAATGGGTGGTTTGCTTAGTGGACTAGATCGAGTTACGGCCACCGCATTTTCATTTTATATGAGTATCCCAATTATTGTCATCGCCAGTGGCTATAAATTAATATCTGGAAGGGACCAATTATCTAGCGTTTCTGGTGGTGGGGCCGCATTATTGGTTGGCACGGTAGCAGCTTTCTTCACAGCACTATTGGCTATTGGTTGGTTACTGCGCTACGTTTCCAAAAACGATTTCAAACCCTTTGCCTATTACCGAATAATTTTGGGCGGGGTTATTCTGTTGTCTCTTCTTCTTGGTTAGAGCCACCTATCATCCGTATGAAATCTATTAGGCGCCGACCCTTACTAAGGTATTTTGACATTTCCTCAGATGGGGCATTGATGAACTGTTCTGCTTGAGACCGGGTTGGAGCTTGAATAGTTTTAACACCAGATAGTTTTTGGTACTCTTTAGCTGCCCAAATGCCAATTTGCAAGCATTGTTCCTCACTAGTCACGTCAGTTAGCTCACCAATTGTTGAGGTTAGGCGGTGGCTGTCATCTAGCAGGCGACCGGTAATACCAGGTTTCGGTCGTTTGTAAGTATTCGAGCAGTTCCGGAATGAATCGGTGCTTGGCACTGTGCGATTACTTTACCCCTAAAAGACTGCTTAGTATTAGTAGCCCCACCAG
>JAGQMX010000038.1 GCA_020428425.1 Candidatus Saccharimonadota bacterium
TTAATCCTGTTTGTTTATCGTCAGCCTGTTGTAAAGCTGCCGACAATAGGCCTTTTTGTTCTCTTACGTATGTTTTGATCTGGCGGATCTGCAATCGAGCGGCTTCGTAGCGAAGCTCTATTACCTCGAGATTCTTATAAAGTTCTTCATAAACTAATGACAGAATATTAACATAATCTTGTATATCTTGCAATTCCTCCGGCAAAGCCTTAGCGTCGAAATTATAGTCTTTATGCGACTTTAAATACTGCATTACCGTCTTACTAGAATCTTGAAATAACATCTGAGGTGCTAATTTATCTAAATAGGAACGTAGGCTTGGAAAATACAATACTAAAGCTAGTAGTTTATTTTGTGATTTAGTATCATCAACTTCTTGTCGAATAAGCACAGGTTGCTTTGCCACCGACTTATAACGAATTGGTTTATCCTCGGGCAAATTACTGGCCTTTTGCCTCAGTGCATCAACGTGAATATCCAGCATTTTAGCAATCTTCTGATAATAATGATCCTGCTCAACGTTATCTGTTAAATTGTTAATTACCGATAAAATTTTATCAGTAAACTGTTTTTTGCCTAGACTGGTATTAATATCTAGCAGTTTTGAATATCTTTCTATAATCCAGTCGATAACTGGGTCAGAGCTTTGAATACAGTCCTGCCATAACTTAACATCTTTTTTAATTAACTCATCAGGGTCTTTGCCACTGGGAATGGTAATAATGCTCAAGTTGACACCCACTTTAGAGGCTATTGGTATTACTCTCTCGGTAGCTTTCAGACCAGCTTCATCCTGATCAAAAGCCAAGCGAATATCTGTAGTAAACCTTGAAAGTGTTTTTAAGTGCGACTCGGTAACAGCGGTTCCTGCGGTAGCTACAACATTTAGTACATCTGCCTGATGGCTAGCTACTACATCTAAGTTGCCTTCAACAACAACTGCATAATTGTTTTTCCGAATACTTTCTTTAGCTAAATGAAGGCCATAGACATGGCGAGATTTATCATAAAGAGGACTAGCTGGTGTATTAATGTATTTCGGTACATCTGTTCTCTGATCTAATTGCCGAGCCGTAAAGCCTACCACTAAACCAGAGGCATCCATCAATGGAACCATTAACCTACCTCTGAACATATCCTGGAACCCACGGTAGCGTTTAGTACCAAGACCAGCCTTCTGCATAATTTCAGGTTTAATTTTCTTACTCAGCAAGAAATCTACCAAACTACTCTCTTTATTTGGTGAATAACCCAGGCGGAAAGTTTTAATAGTTTTATCGCTGTATCCCCTTTTGTCTTTAACATAGCTCATTGGCGGTTTTGTCTTTTCTAGATACAACTGGTAGAACTTAGCTGCTAGCTCTAAGGCATCTAACATTTGCTGTTTTTCTTTGCTACTACCACTCGACCTAGAAGTTTTGTACTTAGATAAATCAATTCCAGCTTGGCGAGCAAGAAGCTCTAGCGTTGCCACAAAGTCTAAACCTTCAATCTCCATAACAAAACTAAACATATCTCCACCCTTGCCACTACTAAAGTCATGCCATATTTGTTTTTCGGGGCTAACCATTAGGCTTGGTGTCTTTTCTTGGCTAAATGGACTCAGGCCTTTAAGGTTTCGGCCTGAGCGTTTTAACTCTAGATATTGACTAACAACATCTTCAATACTAAGTCGGGCTTTTACATCTGCAACGGCATCCATAGTAATAGTCTATATCTATAAGGGTAAAGCTGAAAGCATAACAGACTAACAATTGATTACGGTTTTTGCAGTATTATTTAGTATCAAGCAAAAATAACTGATAAAATAATGCTTATGCAACCTAATCAACCAAACCAACAAGTGCCTCCTCCAGCACCGCCATTACAACCTATCCCCCAACCCACTCCTCAACCAGAGCAAAACCCCTATGGCTTCATCATGGATGATAAACCACCAAAGAAATCAGGAAGCCTATTTAAACTACCCGGTGGTGGTTCTAAAAAAACACGCATAATACTACTTATCAGCGGTGTATTCCTGCTATTAATTGTTGGCTGGATGCTGATATCCCTAATTAGTAGTGGAAACAAAGCTCAGAATGAGAAACTAATTGGACTAGCCCAAGGACAAACCGAAATAATCCGAGTAGCCAAAATAGGCAGCAATTCACAATCTGTCAGGCAAACTGAAACTCGAAACTTAGCTGTAAATACCAGCGTAGTGATAGAAACCAATAAAAACGCAATCACAGCCTTACTGGCAGCCAATAAAAAAAAGGTAAAAGAGAAACAGTTGAATGCAACAGCCAATAAGAAAATTGATGCCGAACTGGAGGTAGCAACCAGCAATAATACTTTTGATAACTCATTTAATACCATTCTAAAGGGGCTACTCAGCGAGCATCAAAAACAAATTAAAGATGCCTACGATTCTAGTAATAGCAAATCAGAAAAAGAAACGTTGCAGGCATCATATAATTCTGTAAGCGTTTTACTGAAGTAGTTAAAAAATTTTATCAAGTAGTCCTCATAAATTCACATTAGTATAGACTCAGTTAGGAAGCGCCGCGATAGGGCTAATTTCCATTAACGCTTATTTCGGAGGGAACGTTTTTTATATGTAATTAATAGATAAGTAATAAGTGGCACTACAAGAATAAACATTGATAAATTGACCAATAACTTCCAATACGCATTGTCTACCGTTCCTCCATCGTTAAGAGGCCAACCTCTTACCTTTGTTAACATACTATGAACATCTTGCTCACAATAATCTCCATTAGTTTTTTCTGGGGGGCAATAACCACAATCAGGGATAAGTGCCAAACAATGAAAACCCTCGCTCACCTTACTTCTTAGAACTGATTTGGGTATATACTCTACAGACTTAGTTCTAACATAATACATTTGCCCTAGCCCTAAAATCATTCCTATAACGATAGAAATATATATTTGTTTTTTCATTTAGCACCAAGTATGCAGCAGTGAAAGATAAAATACTAGTCCTATATTATATGACGGTAAATTGCTTATAGGTAATATAAGTAATACTACTAGGTTCTTGTTTCCCCAGAGACCAAATCATATGACAACTGGACGAACCCTTGTATCTCATCCCAATCTATCTCGCCACTAAGCACAATTGTGTTCCAGTGCTTCTTATTCAGATGATAGCCAGCCATAACTGACACGTACTTATCTCGTAAAATCTCAGCTAACTTAGGGTCGCACTTTAAACTAATCCGTAGTGGGTCCGAGCCTTCAGCAATAATTGCATACATTTTCTCATCGTCCCCTACTCTAACCTTGTAAACTGCTGCTTCCTTACCAAATGGATAATCTAATCTAGTCTTCGGAAAACTTAATAGATACTTTTCTACTTGCTTATGATTCATTTTTTCAATTTTATTCAAGGACTCAACTCTTTAATTTATTGATGTAATGGCTCAGCTCATCAATTGAAGCCTGGATATCTCCCATAGCTCGATGATTATCACTTTTTAAATACTCTACGTTGTACTTTGCTTGCATTATAATCTTAAAACTACTAACATCAAGCATCCTGTAATGTAGTAATCCATCTACTTTAGGCCACCATTGCTTAATGAAATTCCGATCGTTATAGATTGAGTTTCCAGCAAGAATTGCCTGCTCTTCACCAAAATTCTTACGAATTAAGTTATATACGTATTTTACTGCATCTTTCTCAGTAACTTGGCTACTACGAATCTTGGCTGTTAATCCACTGGCTGAATGCTGTGAAGCAGCCCAAGGATTCATAGACTTTATAACCTTATCTGATTGATGTATAACTGCCTGGTACTCATCTAATTTCTTGAAATTGAAATCAGTTACAATCACAGCTACCTCAACAATTCTATCCTTCTGTGGGTCAAGACCGGTCATCTCCAGATCAATCCAAAGTAATTTTGTAGGGGTGGTGTTTTTATCTAACATAATATAATTGTACAGTAACTAGTCATTACAGAAAGTCTTAGGCTTGAAATCTAAACTTACAGAATTTATACAATAGTGTTTTCCAGTAGGTGAATCATCTGCATCGAATACATGCCCTAGATGTCCGCCACACTTTGTGCAGACTACTTCAGTTCGATTCATAAATAACTTCTTATCTTCCAAGAATTTTACTGCACCAGACTCAGCTACCTCACCAAAGCTTGGCCAACCAATCAAACCAGGAGTCTTTGAATCATATTTACTATCACTACTAAATAATTCAGCTCCGCAGGCACCGCATACATACATACCATTCTCGTTATGATCTAAGAATTTACCAGAAAATGGTGCTTCTGTACCCTTTTCCCTTAGCACCTTATACTGCTCTTTAGTTAATTCTTTTTTCCAGTCTCTCTGCTCATCAGCATTACTATCTCTCATAATATGTTCTACTTTTTAGCTTTCTGAGTATCTGTATCTAGTTTTAAGAATTTAACCGCATAAAATACTACTGCAGCAACGCCTAATAAGGTTATTACGGCCGAGAATATTAGACCCCAACCAATTACTAATTGGCGGTCACCAACACTCAAAACGGTCCAGGATGCCGACTCTAATCCCTTGGTATCACCTACAATAAACGCTACAATCGGATTAATAAGCCCTTCGACAATAGCCGACACAGTATTGCCTACTTGTACACCAATTGCTAAACCAACCGCTAGACCAACAACACCCTTATCTTTAACAAACTGTAGAAAATCTTTGATCTGTTTACTCATATCACTCCTTTACTCAAAAGAACTTGGTGTAAGTTACATATGCTAGTGTTGCCACTATAGTGCTTAGTACTGTTCCCCAAATTAGATCAATGACTACAATTTTAAGAGGAAAGTTTTTTAAAGTCGCATAATTAGTAAGGTCGTATGTCGCATAGGTCACCAGTCCAAACAAGGCAGCTGCTAGCACAAGGTTATTCATAGCCCCCGACTTGAGAGTCGGCGCTATTACAAAGTAAACCAGTCCAACAATAAATATTAGATAGAATAAAACTGCTGCACCCCATTTTACTTCGTTAGTCATCAACCCTTTTAACTCAGTAGCGTATAAATTCTTTGCTAGAACGCCTAACCACACCGCATCAAATACAATAAACCACCCAAAAGATATCAGGTATAACGCTAGATAATTTAACTCCATATTCCCCCTCACTAGTTAATAATTCTATCTATATTCTAGCACTTGTTCTAAAGCTTTAGTTATTTCAAAGATAAATAATGTGTTCTTTGTTGTTTATCTAGCTTTTCTAGTGAATAACGAAGCATTATTCTGGGCATTTTAGCGGCAAATATATCTAAGAAATCCAATAAAGTCTGCTGATCTCTTTTCCCTACCTCCCTCAACATCCAACCACTTACTTTCTGAATATAGTGATGTTGATCATCTAAATATTGTTCAGCTAGCCTAATGGTCCAGCTATAATCATCACGTCGGATAAAAGTGAAGGTCGCCATCATGGCAATTCTACGATCCCAAACACTGCTAGATTTAGATAACTTCTGTAGTATTGATCGGTCGTCATTGCCAACTTCCATTTGTCTAATTAACCAATCGCCAACAATTTTATGAGCACTACTATCTACTAAATCCCAGTTATTTACCCATTTTCTGTTTCTTAGATACAGATCATACACTTGTTTTTTAGTCTTATCTTCTCCGTGCTGGTACTGTGCAACCCAAATTAACAAGGCTGTTAAGCGCTCTTCATGAACATTGGAGTGAAGTAATTCAAGCACATCAACAGGATTTATCTTTTTATAAAATTTAGCGACTATCGTTCTTTGCTTAGGTACTGTTACTCCTAAGAACTCATCCTTGTCTCCTGGTTCGCTAGTAAAGAAATGCGGAAAGAATTCAGCCTTAATCGGGTCTGACTGGTCTCTAAGTTGTTGCTGAATAGCTTGTATTTGTTGCACACTACCTCCAAGTAACTATCTTACATCTCATTTGGCGCATCTATTCCCAGTAGAGATAATCCGTCTTTAAGGGTGTCGGCATAAACAGCGACTAAAGCTAATCGGAAGTGCTGCTTATCGCTGCCAATTACCCGAGAATTCTCATAAAATCTATTAAATTCCTGGGCTAATTCATAAATATAGCTATTTATTAAGTGAGGAGATAACTCGGCAATAGCAGTGTTTATAACCTCTGAATATTCACCTAATTTTGCGACTAGTCTCCTTTCGCTGTTATCAAGCTGCTGGTCCTCTCCTAAAGCTAATTCATGGACCGACTTTTGCTCAACCAGATTGTCGTTCCCCGTTTTTGCTCTCTTTGCAATAATCGAAGCAGCCCGGGCATGGGCATATTGCAAATATGGTCCACTGTTACCCTCCAGGGCAACCGACTCTTCCGGGCTATAAACAACATCTCCGCCAATCTTGTTCTTGGTAAAGGCATACTTAATTGCCGCTAGTACACTGTTTTGACTGACATCGTTGGAACTATTCTTAGCCGCCTCACTTGCGGAACTAATAATATCTTTGGCGGTAACCACGCTACCCTTTCGTGAACTCATCTTTACTCCACCAGACAATTTCACCATTCCATGAGCGATATGTTTGGTCCGCTCCACAATCATCGGTTCGAATTCAGCTACGCTAGCCAGTACCACCTGCATATACTGAACTTGTTCATTGGCAGTTATCATAATCGATTGATCAAATTGATAGTCCCGCCATTTTAGTAGTAAAAGGCCTACTTCTTTAGCCTCATAAGTTGGCAAGCCTTCGGAATTGATAAATACTCTTGTATGTAAGTCCTTCTCCTCACCCCTGTAGACAATCGCCCCTTCAGACTCCTGATACACGCCCTTTTTTAATTGACTTAGGACTGTGTCTAGACCGACCCGGAATACTTCACTCTCTGGGATAAATCGATCGAATTCTTCAACTTCCAATTCTGCATACAGCTGACGTAAATAATCGTAACTCCAAGCCCGACATTCCCAGTAAATTTTAGCAAAAGCCGAAGTTTTGTCGTCTTCGTTATGTACTTTGTAGACTCGTTTGTTAATACTTATTATCTCGGCTTTGGCTTGCTGATTATCTTCATATGCCGAACTACCCTCAACATATCGTTCACCTAGCCACTGAGCCCGTTGCTCGGGTTGAATTTTAGCTAGATCATCTACATTTTCTCCATCAATTTGTTTTAAAATGGCCCACATAGCCTTTCCGACATGAAGACCAACATCACCCCCGTAATTTAACCTAATAACTTCAGCGCCACTGCGCTCAATTAGCCTAGCGATAGTATCACCAACAAGCGTGGTATATAAATGACCAGCATGCAATGGTTTAAAAGGATTCGGATCGGAGTATTCAACTAATATTTTTTTACAACTGTTGATTTGTTCAACTTGCTGCTCTTTTAGGTTATCGAGTAGGGCGCTATCCGTTAACCACAGATTTAGAAAACCTGGGCCAGCGACTTCAATTTTAGAAACTAGCTCAGATTTATTTGACAAAGCATCAGCTAAAACACTGGCTACATCCCGAGGCGGTTTACTTACTTGCTTAGCGATTTTAAGAGCAACATTGCTAGTTAAATCTCCGAAATTTGGATCAGGACGGGTTAATTCGACCTGTGTCTCAATTTCGAATAAATCTTTCACACTTAAGCTAATTAAACTGGCTATCTGGTTCATTACTACTATTCTAACCTTAATCTAATTCTGTAGCTAGCTTAAGCTATTTAGAGGAATTAGCTACTTTTTTTGATCGATGATGCTTGTCTATATCATTTAAACTGGAATATATTTGCCAACCGACGTAGTAGAAAGTAGATATTAATACAAAAAAGATAATGGTCGTCGTAAAGGTCTGTTCATATGCAGATGGGTTAATCAGCCTATCTGATACATCAAATAAAATTCCAGCAGGATTTAGTAATATATCCCAAGTATTCCATCTTAAATACCTTCCTAGATATATAGCAAAACTACACAGCAAGAAAACTACTCCTATTAAATAATTCGCGTAGCTACGCTGGATTCTCTTTAGCAACTGATCATGCAAGGCTACAACACTCAGATACCCGAGCATGAAGCCATTAAGTGTAAAACTTAGTAGTAGCACTACATCATACAGTAGTGTCGAAGCCCCGGCTTCTTGTAAATGAATGAAGTCGGTAGCAATATAGAAACTATTTGGTAGAAAAGTTAGCCATAATGCCGTTAATAGTAGGCATTGCCAGGACAACCACAAATGTTTCTTTAAGGTAGCGACAATTAAAACCGCAAAGAATAATGGAATCCAAGCTAAGAACAAATTCCATGCTAAATACCAGTAGTCCAAATCTTGGAAGCTAACCATCCTGGTAAACAATAGCCCGATACTAACTGCACTGGAAAATCCTAAGGCCCTGTAGATATGATTCATTCTCATTATGGCTATTATACTACTGTTTGTGATTATTTCTGATTCTGGGTTGGTCGTAATAAAGAGCTTCTGTCGTAGTAGGTTATAATAGACCCATGAAATATATCAGTGAAGTAATCAGTGTTATTCGTGACATCGTCAGAAATATCATCTTCCAATTCGCTAAGAAGTTAAACAAAATAACCGATGGAAACGTCACTCCTAATTCAGTAACCTACACTAGCCTATTTTTCCATATTCCAATAGCTGTATTAATCGGACTGGAATATAACGTTCTTGGGGCGGTACTACTTATAGTTTTTGGATTGTTCGATTCACTGGACGGTGCCTTAGCCAGAATTCAGAAAAAAGCCAACGATAAAGGCATGTTACTCGATGCTTCAACTGATCGCATGAAAGAAGTGCTGCTGTACAGTGGTGCAGCTTACGCCCTGATTAATAGTGGAGACCCAAACTATGCAGTGTGGGCAGTCGGAGCTTGCGGAGCATCATTACTGGTCAGCTATATCAAGGCCAAAGGTGAAACTGCGATAGCCGGCAAGAAACTCAGCGCCAATGAAATAAATAAGGTCTTTAATGACGGTATTATGCGATTTGAGATAAGAATGGCTGTCCTAATAATCGGTCTATTCACCGACCAACTTAAATACGCAGTGGTCTTTATTGCTATAACCAGTACTTTTACCGCCATAGGAAGACTAATTACTATTACTCGCAGGCTATGATCAAAATTGATCTTCATACCCATTCAGTATTCTCAGTTGATGGCAGTATAAGTGAAGAATACTACACCCAGCTGCTGAAAGACAAAACCCTAAACACGATTGCTATAACTGATCATGATGAGGTTGCCTTTGCCCTGGAAATGCACAATATTCACAAAGAAAACATAATAGTTGGGCAAGAAATCACCACAAAACAAGGAGAAATTATCGGGCTTTTCTTAGAAAAGAAAATCGAACCACATCAAGACATCAAACAAACCATAAAAGACATCAAGAAACAGGATGGATTAGTATACATCCCCCACCCCTTTGAAACAGTCCGTAGCGGAATAACTAAAGCAACTCTTGAAACTATCAAAGACGAGGTAGATATAGTTGAAGCACATAATGGTCGGGCAGTATTTCAGGATAAAGGTCCTGAGGCTACAACTTGGGCTAGATTAAACAATAAAGTTATTGCCTCAAGTAGCGACGCCCACGGCCCAGCTGGTATTGGCACTAGTTACACTGTAGTTAAAGAACAACCAACCAAAGAAACCCTAGTTTCACTTCTAAAAATGGCTCGACTGGAAACAAACCGACCACCAATACTTAGTTTGTTGTATCCTAAATATAACCGCTTACGTGTTAAACTTAAGCTAAACAAGTGATTATGAACCATATACTATTCGCCATAATATTTTTCTTACCAGCTGGCATTGCCAATGCTGCACCAGTGTTTGCTAACAAAATACCGTTTCTAAATAAGTGGACCACACCAGTTGATTTTGGCCTAATGATAAATGGTAAAAGAGTATTAGGCGACAATAAAACCTGGAGAGGTCTATTTTTTGGAGGATTAACCGGAGGTTTGACCGGTTGGCTAGTTTACCAATTCATAAGTACTGTCGCTTCCCAACAATTATCTCATTTTTGGATAGGTGCCATCCTAGGCCTTGGTGGTTTGTTCGGTGACGCCCTGGAAAGTTTTTTTAAACGCCAAATGAATATTAAATCCGGAGAAAGCTGGTTCCCATATGACCAGATAGACTACATTTTAGGTGCGATACTATTTAGTATTCCATTTATTCGACTCAATTTAGTAGATTATCTTGCAGTACTAGCATTTTACTTCGGTCTACATGTAGTAGTCAGCTTTATTGGCTATAAGTTAAAGTTAAAAGATAAACCAATTTAGCGAAAAGAACTCAATTTATTTGAGTTCTTTCTTCATTTTCTCTACTAGTTCAACTGGGGTTGGGTTTACACCGTTTAGTAGTGCCAGATAAATTGTTACGAAGTCACCGTACAGAACACTACCTAACAACTCTTCGAGGACATTCTTGGCCTTAATATGCACCGTGTAAGGATGTGGGCGATTACCAGATAGTAGCTTAGCGCTAATTTTTATTCGTTTATTAATCTGCGGATGATCGAAATCGGAGACTAAGTCAATAATACTGTAAGGCTTACTTATTGGGTGACTACTCCATCCAATAAATTCATTATGACTAAACTCTGGATATACTCCCTGCCAGGCCACATTCTTAGCGTTCTCATTAAAACTAATCTTCCATTTATAGCCAGCCGATGCCAACCTCGGACCAGAGTAAATTACAGGGCTGGTGCCTAGCAAATCTAATGCTAATTTCTTGGCTTTATTCCTAGCAACTGGTACAAGTGGTAACCAATCTGTCTGAAGCTGCTTCAGATACTTAGCCGTAGCAACAATTGTCTTATCCATCTGTTTGGTATCACTAAGCTTTGCTTGCTCAATTACCCGCACAGTGGCTAGAAAGTTGGCGAGCACTGCATAGCGAGGTTGAGATATTTTTGGCAAAACTACCAGTGGCAATTTATTGTCTTTAGCTAGCTCAACAAGCTTTCCACCCCCTGCAATAACCATAACCGTGGACTTACTTTTAATAGCTTGCTGGAGGCAACTCAAGGTTTCCTCGGTATTACCAGAATAGCTGGAACAAATGACTAAAGTCTCTGGCCCAACGTAACTAGGTAAATCATAACCTCTTATTATTTCAAATGGACGGTTATAGCCTGGCCATGCAGAGCTTAAACTAGCGCCTAGCGCCGAGCCACCCATACCGGCGTAAACTACATTGCTTATCGGCGAAAAGGTCTTTGGCAGCGAAGATAAGTCAAAGTCATAGTTCAATTGATCCCATTGTTTAGCTGCTACACCCAGTGCATCATCGGCGTCTTTGCGGTGTATATATTTTATATCGTCTAGCATGTTACCCCTCTATTTTATTACCTTTAGTATAACAAGCGCTCAGCAATACCAATAAATATATTTAGTAAAAAATTAATTCAAATGAATATATTGTTTTAATGCTTATTTTGTTTTAAACTACTAGGGTATAACTATATAAAATAACACTCGTGAATATTCAACGAGCACCGGGGGTGGGAAATGTTCGATCAAAATGACCAAAATCAACAAGCAAGTAATCCAGTAGCACAGCCAACTGGTATTCAAAATACTACAACTCCAGATATAGCCGATCCAAATATGTCAGCGCCAGCAACAGCGCCAGCTGCGGATGTCAACGCAGGAGCAGTACCTGCAGATTCTACTGCTTCATCAACTCCTTCGGCACCCATTCCACAAGATCTTACTCCAAGCAATCCTTCAACCACTGTTGAGCCAACAGTTAAATCGCCAGTAGATCTTAATTCCAGTTCCCCAGCATCTCCTAGTGAACCAGCTTTTGACGCAACAGTTAACTCAGCGAACGATAGCTCTTCAACAAGCTCTAGCGATAGTACAAGCATCTCACCCTCAACTTTAACCTCGCCAAGTAAAGATAATGACCTTCAATCAATCAAGAAAGATGCCCTAGGAGATCTAACACCATTACTAGATCATCTTGATCTGTCTCCTGAAGAAAAGTTTCGAACTACAATGATGCTTATTCAAGCTAGTGACGATAAAAGTCTAATTCAGTCTGCTTATAGCGCAGCCCAAAAAATAACTGACGAAAAAGAAAAAGCTCAAGCACTACTCGATATAGTTAATGAAATTAACTACTTTACTCAAGCTGCAGAAGAAAAATCTCAACCAGAAGTTAAATAACTTACAAAATAGAATAACAAGAATATTTATAGATCTAGATCAGGACCAGTTTGTGGCAATGTCTCGTCTTCGGATGGACCTGTGACCGGAGTAGTTTGCTGAGTTGTTCCTTGAGCTGATTGGGCGGAATTATTCTCTCTAGCTGCTGCATCTTGTTTTTCTTTTTTGGCTTTGTTTTCCTCAGCAGATTTTTCATCTTTATCTTTACTATCTGGGTTTTCAGTAGTTACCTCAGAAGTATCTGGGCTAGTGCCATTGTCAGTTAACTGACTATACGCCCAACGACCAGCAAAAAATAGGCATATGAAAATGGCTATTAAGACTAATAAAGAAATAATGCCTACTACCCAAGCCAAACTGGCTCTTTCGCGTTGTTCAGCCCGAGTAAAACTTCTGACTTCATCAGGTACCTGGCTATCAGATTGAACGGTACTTTTATTAGATTTTCGAAAATTAAATAACCTCATAACACTCCTCAGTTGCTAGCTTATTGCTTATATAATACTACAATATGGCATTTTATGCAATATACTTATCAAGCAATAGTACTATGACTATAAATCAGTATCAAACCTAGCCTGATCACTACCAGCAGCTCCGATACCAGGTATATGATTTATCTCTAGATCAAAAATCGTAGGAATACGATCATCAGCTACACCCAATCGATTTGCATAATTATATACACCTTCAGATAACGTATAGTACTCCGAAGTATCGTCATCACGCGTAATTGATCCATCTACTTGCATAGTGGCAAACAGAGGTCTGTTATCCAAGGGGGTCATCCTAAAGCCGCACTCATAGTTTTGTCCTTCAACGTTTAGTATCAGTACAACCTCACTAAAATACAATGTTTTTCCTGCTAATCCAGATCTGATTTTCTTACCATGCGCACTACTAAATCGTATGCACAGATCCTCTTCAGCTACCTCACCATTGGCTAATAGCGATCCAGCCACAAACAAAGTTTCTGCCATACTTCCGCCCTCTTTGCGCCTCAAGGCTTGTTCAGGAGACCAAATCTTTTCATTATAATATGGCACCTTTTGAGTAAACTTACCGTTAAGTCCGTAAATTCGATCAAGAAGATGTTTTGGTTTTGAATTTCTACCCGATGAAGGATGTTCCATTATTGTGATAGTAGCACAATAATTTATCAAAGTTAAGCTTAGCTACATTCCCATCATTCCGCCACCCATACCACCCATTCCAGCACCGGCTGGTGCAGGCGCTTCTGCTTCTGGGATATCGGTTACTAGCGCCCCCATAGTCATGCTAGTTCCAGCAATCGATACTGAGTTTTGAATAGCTTCCTTAGTGACCCTGGCCGGATCGATAATACCCTTAGATTTTAAATCCACTAATTTAGTTGGGTTATTTACGTCGACTCCGCTTCCAAGTTTCGCCTTCTTAACCTGAGGTAACCACTCATCTGAATTTACACCAGCATTTTCTAGTAATATTCTAAATGGTTGTTCCAGTGCATTCTGCAGCAATGTTGCTCCAGCTGATTTAGAGTCATGTCCAGTAGTTTTGATATGTCCCGCTAAGTTAACTAAGGTCACACCACCACCAGCTACTACACCCTCATCTAGAGCGGCTTTGGTCGCAGCCACAGCATCATCGACTCTGAATTTCTTTTCTTCTATCTCTGTTTCCGTAGCTCCACCAACTTTAATTACTGCTACCTTACCCTCTAGACTTGCTCGTCGCTTTTCTCGATCTTCACGGTCATATTCGCTAGTAGATTCCTTAATCTGAGCATTAATTTGAGCTATTCTAGCTTTCACAGCACTAGCTTTGCCAGCTCCTTCAATGATTGTTGACTCGTCTTTATTTACGATCACTCGCCGGGCTGAGCCCAAGGCATCCAATTCTACATCCTCAAAATTTACACCCTGATCTTCACTAATAAGCTGACCACCAGTAAGAGCCGCAATGTCCAGCAGCCGGTCGGTTCGCTTATCACCAAAACTTGGAGCTTTGATAGCTACTGTATTAAATACACCCTTGAGTTTATTAAGTACAAGTGTACCTAGGGCTTCACCTTCTACATCATCAGCTATAATTAGCAGATCTTTTTTACCACTATTAGATAGCTTCTCAAGTACCGGAATGAACTCTTGGACTGAACTAATTTTCTTATCGGTGATTAATATTGCTGGTTTATCTAACACCGCTTCCATTCGGGTTGTATCGGTTACCATGTAAGGGCTAACAAAACCACGATCCATAGTGAAACCTTCAACTACTTCACTCTCTAGCTCTAGTCCTTGTCCCTCTTCAACGGTTACCACTCCGTCTTTACCGATTTTATCGATAATACTAGCGATCAAATTACCGATTTGAGCATCACCGGCACTAATGGTAGCAACTTCAGCTACCCGGGATTTTTTACTCTTAATATCTTCGGCCATGGTATCTAGCTTTTTAATAACATCGCTGGCAGCTGATTCTAAGCCTTTACGCAGCAACATCGGGTTGTGGCCTGCAGCTATTAGCTTATTGGCTTCGTTTAGAATATGGTAAGTTAGCACTGTAACAGTGGTTGTGCCATCTCCAGCAACGTCGTTCATCTTACTGGCTGCTTGCTTAATAAGCTCCGCACCTACCTTATAGCCAAGTGTTTCGTCATCAACATCAGCTATTTCTACCCCTTTTGCTACTGTCACACCGTCGTGAGTGACTGTCACACCACCATAACTTTTACTAATTACTACGTTTCTACCCTTTGGCCCCATGGTAGTCTTCACTGCATCATATAGTATTTGAGCTCCGCCCAGTACTCGCCGGCGAGCATCATCGTTATAAAAAACTTTCTTAGCCATAAATTCCTCCTATTTAACTGTTGCGATTACATTTTTTACAAAGACTAATATATATTCATCTTTGCCAGATTTTACTGTGGTAGTCTCATATTCATTCTTATAAATTACCCTGTCGCCAACCTTAATATCTGACACCTCTTTTCCCACCGCAACGACTTTAGCAGTTTTAGGCTTTTCCTGGGCACTTCCTGGTATATATAGCCCACTAGCGGTCTTGGTTTTTGCTTCTTCAGCCTGAACAACGATATATTCAGCCATCGGTTGTATATTCATAATTTACTCCTCACTTTAGCTTTAGATAACCGTTAGCACTTATTGCGTGCGAGTGCTAACTTTCAGCACTCATAATAGCTGAGTGCTAACTGGAGGTCAAGATAAATTTCTACACATTCTAATATTTGGACTAATCCTGAATTCACCAATAATTACCACTGTTCACCAACGGATAGGGCATGATATATCGTGAACATGGCACTTTGATGTGGTACCGATAAATATTCCCGATTATTCCGATGCAAATGTTGAAGCATACCATTTCTTTTCAAGGTAAATTCGAATTCTCTGTCTGTATGAGGTACAAATTCATCCGAACCTAGTGGCTTGGCTCCAATCGTAATTGGACCACTTGTTGACCTATATTTAATATAGAATTCTCTATCAAAATCTTCAACATCATCAATGAGGCCGGCAATCGACTCCTCTGGGTTTATTTCTGTTACATCGATTAAATAAGAATTGTAATGTGTTGTAGATATACCTTCTCTGGTAATAACATTTGAATATTTTTGTTCATCTTTATTCTGTTCATCAAATTGCCCACTCAGATAGGTGTATAACATATCGCTAGGAACATGTAATAAATCGTCATTTAATTGCCCCTCATAAAATTTGTGCAGTGTTCCTGGGGTTTTTCGAACAGGCATTTCGCGTTCTATAATCGGTGGAGCAACTCTTCGATCATATTTTGATTTAGGATAAGGTTTGGTTTGCGGCATATCAAGTAGGAAAGCTAGCTGATCAGCCGAACCTTCAAACCATGTACTATTTTTAAATGTATTAGATTGTGGATCATAATACAAATAGGACATGGATGGAGTCAATTCACCTGAGACTTGAACGTTTATCTCATTACTAACAACAATCTGATCATTCCAACTAATAATAATCGGGTCCTCATAATTCGAAATTTGTATATTGGCACCAGAAAAATCCTCAGGGTCTAATGGTAAACGACTTATTACTATTCGGTTGCCAGATTTCTGATCCTCAAATACTGAGCAGTTTGGATCAATCTGCTCACCAATTATTGCCCATTCAGGGTCAGTAAGCGATATCTCTTGCAGTGCTTGAAAATTATACAGAGTATCTTCCAGGTGTTGCTCCGGGCTAGTTGGTCTATCTCTAAACGACATGAAAAATATTATACCATATAACTTGAACTATTCTAGCATTTGTTGTATAATTATGACATGACCATGTCAGAAAAGCACCCTGAATTCAGTGCCTTCGATAAAGGCTTCGCCCACGGCTACCCCAGAGACCGAGGACTAGTCGAACGCTTTCAAGAAGAAACTGGTAGACGCACGATAACCGAGGTAATACCTGTAAATGATGCAATATTCCCAAAACTTGTCGAAAGCGACTACCCACTATTTGACTATGAACAGCACAGCCGTACTCGAGTCCATTACGTACCTGCTGACGCTCGTGATTTTGTTGAGTTGATACGACTTGGACGAGACAGTAGCCGTGTTAATGCACTTGGAGAATTACTTGGAAAAAGGATGGCCCAACTTCTAGAAACAGTTCATGCTTTCCCAGCAGATACAGTATTGCCAAGATTTGCTGGATACAGTAGCAGCCGGAGAGGTTCTACTGGTGGAATTGAAATAAAAATGCTCCCACCTTTCGATAGATTTACAGAACCAAGAACATCACCAAAAATCCAAGAACTACATGAGATAATTGAATCGGATTTATTAAATATTAGCTACCTAGATGATGAAAAATTTAATGACTTCATGACAGGTTACTCCGATGGAATTTCAACCTAATAACAGCTCTCACTACCTGGAGTACTATCCAGAGATTGATACAGAGCCAAAAGATCAGTTCGTTGAATCTTTATCAAACATTCGCTCCAAGCAGGTGCACCGTTTAGCAGTAGAGGATCTGTTGAATGCATTAAATCATGAAGGCATGCCTAGTACTGAAATCGATCTGCCACAAGAGGCCGGACTATACTTAGAACCTACAGTGTATGACGATCTGGAGAGTAGAGGTCAACTTCCCCAGGCTGCTATATTCCAAAGCAATGAACTTCATTCATTAGGTCGAGAGGATAGTCGGCATAAAGTTTTTTTTGGAAGCTTATCGCTTATTGACTACACCTCCGGTATAAACCACACAATGACTGTTGCGGTGAAACCCTTTAATCTTTCCGCCGCTGACACCACTTCACTAGGGATTCATGAATACGCTATGTATGAATACCTAGCACAAGAAGGAATAGAAACCCCCCAACCTCTAGGTTTATTATTCGAGGATGATCAGTTATTCGTATTAAGTGAATTTGTCCCTGAAGTAATTACCCTAGACAGCCTAGACTGGCCTAAACTAGATAACGATACAGTTGATAACGTGATCGGAAGAGGCCTGGAATCTCTTTTAATGTTGCATCAAATTGGAATTTTTCACGGCGATGCTGGATTTAAGAATTTGACTCTTCAGCCTAACATAAACGAGCACTGGATTGTTGACCTAGAGATGGCACTAAGTATTAAAAACAGCGCAAACACCACTCCAAAAGAAGATATTATCCAGTTGGTAATCAATGATTTAGCCGATGTAATCTGGTCACTACATCAATATGGAGTAATCCAAGAAGGAGCAACCCCCTCGGAAACTTTTCAGATACAATATGAAAAAGTACTACTGCCCTATAGACAGCGAGTATGGAGCTCCAGAGAGAATACAGATATATTAAATATTATCCGATCTGAACTAGATACTATTGATCGATATTTCTACCACTATGCTATGCCCGAAGATAGTTAAAAAACCTAAAAAATAACCAGCTCCAGCACTTGCCTGATATACTATTTATTAATGACTAAATCAATCCTAATGTGTGCACCAAAACATTTCGCTGTGGAGTACGAAATTAACCCCTGGATGCATAAAGATAACCCTGTCCAACTCGATTTAGCTGGCAAGCAATGGCAACAACTCCACGACATTTACTCAAAAAAACTAGGTTGGGATGTGCAGTTAATTGAACCGATAGAGCATCTACCGGACATGGTATTCACCGCAAATGGTGCACTTCTCTACAAAGGCAAAGTTGCCCTACCTAATTTCAGGCAACCAGACAGACAACCAGAAACTGAAAAGTTCAAACAATGGTTTAGTGACCAAGGCTATGACCAAATGTTTCTTCCTAAGTACAATTTTGAAGGTGAAGGTGATGCCCTAATATGGAATGACATTCTATTCGCTGGCTACCCCTGGCGAACAGATAAGCCGTCACACCGAGAAGTAGCTGATTTCCTAAAGATTAAAACTGTCAGTCTACAACTGGCCGATGCTAGGTTTTATCACCTAGATACTGCTTTGACTATCATAGACAAAAGTACAGTTGCACTTTACCCTAAAGCTTTCACAAAAGAAGCTTTAACCCTTATTCACCAACTTGTACCCCATGTCATAGAAGCCACTGATGAAGATGCTGTAGCCTATGGCTTAAACTCAATGAGTGATGGCAAGAACATTGTAGTTCCAGAAAATGCAAACAATCTTATTCAAACTTACCGTAACAGAGGTATGGAAGTAACTACCACCCCAATTTCTGAATTTCAAAAATCTGGTGGTGGGGTTAAATGTTTAACCCTTGAATTAAGATAAATTCACTACTTCTAAGAAGAAGTAAGATTAATCAGTTAGAACAAAAATAATAATTTTGTCGCTTCATCCAAAGATTTCTGATTCTTGGTTTCCCAGTAAATATATGACCCTTCATCTAACATTTCAGGTGTTACCTCATCTAATAATTCTCTAGGGTGTTCGGCAATTCCTCCCAATAATTTATCAAGATCAAATACCGCGATAGCTGGCTTATTACCAGCATTATCCTCTAAATATCTAACCGCCGACTGAGCACCATCCGCGCTGTTGCCATCCTCTTCCATTCCTCTTAGACCAGTACCATAAGTGGTAGTTGTATTTTTGCCGAAAGTTCGTTCAGCTAATACTTTTTCAGCATCAAATCCACAATACACAACTCGTTTCGGATCAATATCAGCGCTTTTTAGTTTTTCTACTAATAATTCGGTTATTTGCTCTCGATCATAACTATTAAAAACTTCAGGCCCCAACTGATCAACTGGAAATGGCATTTCCTGAGATTGTTCCAATTCGCCGGTCGTTTCTTTCATATTCGCTATTTTTCCTGCTTAGTTAATATTTTCTTAGCTACTAGCACTTCGTCATAATCTCGTTTCACTACCCGCTTAGGATCATCGTCATTCTGGAGTTCACCTCTATGTTTAGCGGCATCTGGCCCATTAGTTAAGATGGACTTTTCGTGCCCTTTACCAAGCAATAAAACGACGTCGCCTGTTTTTGCTAAAGAAATAGCCTTGGCTACTGCATCCTCGCGCTTATGTATTTTAAAGAGATCTGTATTCAGAGTCTTCCCCGATTTCTCTGCTCCGCCAGCTATTTGATCCAATATCTGTTGCCCATCAGCATCCCGGTCATCCTCCTCAGTAATGACGACAATATCGCAGTACTTACCAGCAATCTCCCCTTGTCTTGCGCGCTTAGCCTCATCCCTTCTTCCCGCACTTCCAAATACAGATATCAGCCTACCTTTGGTAATCGGCTTAATTTCTTTGAATAATTTCTCAAAACTCTCAGGTGTATGAGCGTAATCTACGATCACTTCGTAGTCTTGACCTTCGTCTATCCTAGTCATCCTACCTTCCACCGACTCTAAACTAGAAATCCCTGCTTCAATTTGTTGTTTAGTTAGCCCAATAGCCCGGCCGACACCAACTGTAGCAAGGGAGTTATATATATTAAAGCTTCCAGGCAGATGGCAAGTAATGGAATACTCTTGATCATCGACGACTGCCACATAATTACTACCTGATGGACTAGTTTTGATATTTGTTGCTCGTAAATCACCCTTTTCAATTCCATACAAAACTGGATTCTTAACTTCGCTGGCAAATAACACTCCGCTAGGATCATCGGCATTGGCAATCCCAACCCTAAGCCCCTGTTTATTCCGATTTACTTGAGTGAAGAGCATCTTTTTTGCATCTCTATAGCGTTCAAATGTACCATGGTAATCTAAATGTTCATGCCCAACATTGGTCATCACGCCGATCGACAATGGCACTCCCCAAACTCGATGCTGAGCTAAAGCATGTGAAGTAATCTCCATGACCACCCAATCCACCTTATTAGTTTTTATTTGCTTGAGAATAACCATCAATTCTTTAGCACCCATTGTGGTCATTCTAGTCGAGTTCGGCTGCTCACCTTTGCCATCTCCGTAATCTACACTGATAGTGGTGATTAAGGCCACTTTTAATCCAGAATTCCGAAGCATTTGAGCAATTAACGACGAAGTAGTGGTTTTACCATCAGTTCCGGTCACTCCAATAATCTTCATGCCTTTTCCCGGGAAACGGCTTCTATTTTGCGATACCACTGCTTCAGCCCAGTGGCCAGTTGGCTCAACAGCTTTGAAGACTGAACTTGGTACAAGTTTTTTTACGGTATTTCTTGCATTCATATCTATTTATTATTCCATGACTTTGCAACAATCACTAGAAGTAAACTAAAAATCCAACCCCCTTAGCTCACTACGATTAATAAATCCCGAACTTTAGGTTACAATGCAACAGATGAGAATACTTGGAATTGAATCTAGCTGCGATGAAACTAGCGCTGCCGTAATTGAAGACGGCAAGCGCCTAATTTCAGTAGTTACAGCAACCTCACTAGACCTACATGCCAAATATGGAGGTGTAATACCTGAGATTGCTGCTAGGAGTCATATAGAATCTATCATGCCTGTTATAGAGCAAGCTCTTGCTGAAGCCGCTAAAGTAACCGCCGACAATAGTACGAAAAAGGATGATAATATCTGGGATAACATAGATGCCATCGCTGTAACTTATGGCGCCGGTCTTGGTGGTTGCCTGTTAGTTGGTGTGATGACTGCCCGAACCCTAGCTATAACTAAGAACAAACCGTTGTATGCGATTAATCATGTTGAGGCCCATGCTTACGTTAACTTCTTAACCGAGGCTACCCCTGACCTACAACATAGCTATAACTTGCCAAATCAAGCGCCAGTCTTCCCTGCCCTGGCTCTAATTGTTAGTGGCGGACATAGTCAGTTAGTTCTCTTTAATGATCATTTCGACTACGTATTGCTAGGTCAAACAGTTGACGATGCTATCGGCGAAGCCTTCGATAAAGTTGCCAAAGTTCTTGGTCTCCCCTACCCTGGTGGACCGAGTATTTCAAAAATTGCAAAAAAAGGAAATCCTCACGCCTATGACTTTCCTAAAGCTAATTTGAATACATCGAACCCTATGTTGGAATCCCTAAGACATGCAATTACTTCGTCCAACTCTCATACAAACATTAATTACGATTTCTCATTCTCAGGCCCTAAGACGGCCGTTCTACGAACAGTGCAGAAGATGTGCGGAAAAGACCACAGCTTCCCTTCCTTCAAGCTCGCTGAGCTTTTAAATGACACCCAGAAAGCAGATGTAGCAGCTAGCTTCCAACGCATAGCCATAGAAACAGTTGTAGATAAAACAGTCCTAGCCTACCAAGAATTTAAACCGAAAACGGTAATTATTGGTGGTGGCGTGGCTTCCAGTCCAGAATTACGCCGTCAATTATCCGAAAAACTTCCAATACCTATTCAATATACCGACCCTAAACTATGCACCGACAACGGTGCGATGGTGGCAACTCTCGGATATTTTAAGCATATACGAAAGCAGCCTTCCTCTGATCCATACTCTCTGGATATCCAACCGAATCTATCAATGTAGACTATCCTACAACATGTTTATGCTAATTCGTCAATATTGACGCTTATGTTTTATGGCGTTACTCTATTATCGAAAACAAACATTTTGTGTAGCTCTGAAAAAACCGCGGAGCTACACACTATCAGGAAAAACCATTACTAGAGGGCGATGATGAAGAGGACTTCTGAGACAAAAAGTCTTGTTTTTGGTTGCCCCTGTTTCACGTGAAACGCATCTGGAACTATTGTTGCAGATTACAACAGAGGTGGTATGATGTATGCAGACATTACTTATGTTGAGAGTTATTCAAATTCATCCCCTACCCTGCACTGCAAGTTAGGCTGAATCGAACTAAATTATCTATGAAATTATCTAAAACCTACGATCCGAAGAAATACGAAACTGCTATCTATAAGCTGTGGGAAGACAGTGATTCTTTTGTTCCTAAAAACAGAGGTAATGATGGTACTTTTAGTATCGTAGTTCCCCCACCTAACGCCAATGGCGATTTACACATGGGTCATGGATTAACCCTAGGTATAGAAGATATTGCCGTTCGCTACCACCGTATGAAGGGTGAAGCTTCCCTGCTCTTACCTGGTGCCGATCATGCCGGTTTTGAAACCTGGGTAGTATATGAAAAACACCTTGTTAAACAAGGTAAAAGTCGTTTTGACTTCTCCCGAGAAGACCTATACAGCCAAATCTGGGATTTTGTTGCCCAAAACAAAGATAACTACCAGAGTCAGTTTCGGCAATTAGGGGCTAGTGTCGACTGGTCTAGATTTACCTATACCCTTGATAACAAGATCGTTAAACAAGCCTACAGCTCATTCAA
Source organism: Candidatus Saccharimonadota bacterium (assembly GCA_020428425.1). Classification (GTDB taxonomy): domain Bacteria; phylum Patescibacteriota; class Saccharimonadia; order Saccharimonadales; family AWTP1-31; genus JAGQMX01. The sequence goes on from JAGQMX010000038.1 coordinate 22,913, forward strand.
AAAGATGTGGGACGATGGACTAATCTACCGAGCAAACAAGCTGGTTAACTTCTGTACTTATCACGGAACAGGCTTCGCTGACATAGAGGTTACCCATAAAGATAGTGATGGGCATTTATGGTATATAGATTACCCGTTAACAGATGGTAGCGGGGAAATTACAGTTGCAACTACTAGGCCGGAGACGATGTTAGGCGATACAGCAGTAGCTGTTAATCCCAAAGATAAACGCTATAAGACAATGGTAGGGAAAACCGTTAAACTACCATTAACAGATAGGGAAATACCAATAATTGCTGACGACTATGTCGATTCCGACTATGGAACCGGGGCCGTAAAGATAACTCCCGCCCACGATCCAAATGACTTTGAAATCGGTGAACGGCACGATTTACCTAAAATATCTGTTATTGGGCATGATGGGTTAATCACCCATGAAGCTCCAGAGGAATTCGTGGGGTTAGATGTAATTAAGGCTAGGGAAGCGGTAGTTAGCACTCTTACTAAGCAACAATTACTTAGTAAAACCGAAAATATTAACCATAGCGTAGCGCATTGCTATAAGTGTGGAACTGTTATCCAGCCACTACTCCGAGAACAGTGGTTTATAGATACCAAACCGCTAGCTAAGAAGGCTATTAGCGCCCTTAAAGCTAAACAGATTAGGTTCTACCCAGACAATAAGCGTACGCAGTTAATTGCCTACTATGAAGGTCTTCGAGACTGGAATATTAGCCGCCAAATTGCCTGGGGAATACCAATTCCTGCATTCCGCAACGCCAATGATCCCGACAAATGGATATTCGATGACCGAGTAAAACAAGAAACAATAACTGTTGACGGAGAATTGTATCACCGCGATCCAGATGTATTCGATACCTGGTTCAGTAGTTCCAGTTGGCCATACGCCACTATGAACTTCCCGGATGGCCAAGACTTTGCTAAATTCTATCCATTAAGTGCTATGGAAACCGGTGCCGATATCCTCTATCCTTGGGTTTCGAGAATGATTATGTTTGGCCTGTATAACACCGGTAGAATACCCTTTGAGAATGTCTATTTACATGGCTTAATCCAAGACGAACACGGTCAGAAAATGAGCAAAAGCAAAGGTAATGTTATTAACCCGATAGACAAAGTAAATCAGTTTGGTTCGGATGCTTTCAGGATGGGAATTATCTCTGGTGAATCAGCTGGCAACAACCGACCATACGACGAATCTAAGGTTATTGGAGCTCGCAACTTCTGCAACAAACTATGGAACATTGCCCGCTTTATTCAGGACCAGATTGACGGTGCAGGGGAGATAAATTCTCCAAAACCAAAATCAATAGCAGATCACTGGATGTTGACTAAGTTACAACACTTAACAGTGAGAAGCAGCTCTCTTCTCGAAGATTATCGCTTCAGTGAGGCCTATGATAGCATTTATCACTTTGTCTGGGATGACTTTGCTGATTGGTTTATTGAAGCCTCTAAAACTTCGGCGAATATCGGCTTACTCAAATTCGGCTTAGAATCTATTCTAAAACTATGTCACCCCTTTGCTCCATTTTTAACGGAAGCTATTTGGAAAGAACTTGGTTGGAGCAAAGAATTGCTAATCACCTCGGCCTGGCCTACTATTCCTGAAGCTGATAATTCACAGGCTAAGAAATTTGAAGAAATTAAACAACTAATAACTGAAGTTCGTCAGTTGTCTAAAGCCATGGAGCTCAAACGCCCTAACCTCCTTCACTCTAGTGATCTAGTGGAAGATGAAAATCAGTTAATCACCCGAATGGCTAGAATAGGGGAAATCAGAAAAACAGATAAGGGCAGGGGATATCGACTAAAATCGACTAAGCAGAAAGTATGGCTAGATATCTCAGACGATATCCTGGCTACATACACTAAGCAACTTAAAGAAAACTTGAAGGAAGTACAACGACAGATTGCAAATTATGAAAGTCGTCTTTCAAATAAGGGCTACCTAGCAAAGGCCCCAGATAAGGTAGTAAACGACACCAAGTCATCACTTGCTGAAGCGGAAACAAAAGCCAAACTACTTAGTGAAGAAGTGAAGAGATTTAGTTCTAGCTAGAAGCCGGTTCTAGAGCCGCCCTGGCTTGTTTAGCCGAACTTTGGCTGTCATAGTCATTAAACCACATAACATGCCAACCAGCCTTCTGAGCGGGGATCAGATTGCCTCTAGTATCATCAATTAGTAGTATCTCCTCAGCTGCCACCCCAGCCTTCGCCATTGCTACCTGATAAACCTTCGGGTTGGGCTTTATTTCACCGACCTCCGAAGAGTCGACTATGGCATCGTATTTAACATCGGGTAGCAATCCAGCATTCTGCATCTGTTTTATGAAGCCCTTACCGATGTTGCTCATTAAACCTACTAAATAGTTCTCTGAGGCCCATTTTACTAGTTCGTGCATCTCTTCAATCGGTTCAACAGCTTTAAGGTAGTAATCTTCCCAGTCGATCTTCTCTACTTTCAGATCTTTGGCAAATTGTTCATTAAACTCTTCTACAGTCATCTCGCCAGTACACACATCATCGTTGTATTTCCAGAAAGCCGACTCAATAACATCAGGGGTCAGCTGGTAGTCTTCTGCGATAGCGGTAAATGCCCGGTGGAAGAACCGAACTAAACATCCATTAATGTCAAAATATATGAATTTCACGCCACTTTTTGATTTATGTTTAGTCGAGGAGGATTTCTTACTATCAAACCCAACTAACTCATCTAGCGAAGTTCCCAGTACCTGTGCAATTGAACGAATAGTGAAGATAGAAGGCGACTTAATTGCTCCTCTTTCTATTTTAGCTAACGTCGAATAGCTCAGGTTGGCTTTCTGGCACATTGCCTGTTGAGTAAGACCGGCTTGCTGCCGGGCAATTTGCAATCTAGCCCCAAGACTCTTTTCATCCACCACTTTCATTAGCCATATAATACCAATTTAGCTAAAGATTGACTAGTAGATTATGTATTATGTGGCTACAGCTAATTTTCGATAATATTTGTCACAAAAATAAGTAAGCTATAGAAAAATATAAAAGCTACGACACCTACCACAGCTGCTGCAGTAGCTGATTTCTGAGTTATCCCCCCAGTTCTTCGCTGGAATTTGCTATAAACCCAGACAGATACACTTATAGAGAAGATGAAAGACGTAAAAAAGTTACCCATATTATCTAAATTATAGCACTGTTGTTGATTTGTTTTGCTACTTCTTCTAATGCTTCAAAATTCGGCTTGGTATCGGGGTTCGGAATGAAGACGAATTCTTCTAATGTGTCAAAGGGGAGGACATGAACATGAGCATGTGGTACTTCTAACCCCATCACTTGGATACCAATCCTTCTCCTCTTGAATACTTCTTTCAATCGACGTGATACCTTATGCACTGTATTCCAGACCGCTTGGTAGTCAACTTCATCTAAATCATCTAAATGATCGATCTGGACTTTTGGTATTACCAGAGTATGGCCAGGTTGAGAAGGGTTAATCGTGAGAATTGCTAAGGTTTTATCATCTTCATACAACTTAAAACTAGGAATCTCACCCTTAATTATCTTGGTAAACACCGAATCTTCATTTGCTTTATCTTCCATAAACGCTCCTATCCAATAGTGTCATTATAAACTAGCTAATTGACCTAGCTAAATTCAAATTAATATATTTCCTTTGCTTATGTTTATAAACTACAAATAAGATACAATCTTACAGTGATAAAACCCGAATCCCAGCCAGAACCAGCATGCCTGAGTGAACGACCACCTGAAGCAAACACAGAAATTGAAACTCAGCACCAGCTACTACAAACTATAAAAAGAGTAGGTCGGACCGCACTGCATGCCAGCTTTGCTATTGGAATTGGACTAGGAGCTGCTAGTTTAGCTGGTGACAGCACAGTAAATACTGAGCTAGGGCAAGCTAAATTCCATACAGAAATTACTGGAGATATATCTGGTAACTCTAGAATTAATACTCCTTTGTTCGATGTAGACTATCCAACCCACGATGGGCCGTTCGGCATGGAAGTCACAGTCGAAGATTTGGCAGTAACAGAGCTGGTAGATTCAATAACCGACGAAGCGGAGACTGGAAATAGAAAAACTCCCTCCTTATCAGAGATTTTTGACAGTAGCGCCATTGAAGTCAATCAGGCTGCAGAAAAACATGCAGCCAAATACCTATTACTACTTGGATCCTTCTCGGCAATTGGATATTTGGCAACTTCTAAACGAGGACCGACCATAACAAAGAAGAAAATTATCAGCAGTCTGGCAGTAGGCAGCCTAGCAGCTGGCATCCCCCTAGTAGTCAGTGCTAGTACTTGGAATTCCGATGCATTCAGTGAACCAACCTATAGTGCCGATATACCGCCAGCACTAGATAAAGCTAATGTAATAGAGAATTTAGATAAATACGATAAATCAATTGCCGATCAAGCACGCTATTCACTTCGGTTTATCGAATCAATCGAAAAATTAAATGACCGACCCGAAGAAGAAATTGCTGTCCGCGGTCTGGCAATTAGCGACATACATCAAAGAAATGTCTTCCCAACCCTAAAAACACTAGTCGATAACTATGATATTTCTTTTATAGCCGACAACGGAGATATTGTAGACTGGGGAACACCACTAGAAAACGGATTCTTCCTTGGTCAACGAACAATTGTTGGTCCAACTGATACTATCCTTAGGGAAAACACCACAGGGATTGCTGACCTTGGAGTACCGTATTATTTCACTAAAGGTAACCATGACGATCAAGATGCAACTATTGAACCGCTTAGTCAGTTACCAAATGTCCGAATACTAGAAACTGGCGACTACTACACCCAGAATGGCTTAATAATAACAGGGGTTGGTGACCCACTATTTACTCCAGACTTGGAGCTAGGCAATGACGTCGATAAGACAGCCGAAATTGAGGCAGGGGAAAAATTACAAGCAGAGCTAGATAACAGAGCAGCAGATATTGCAATCATCCATAATCCCGAGGCTGGAAAACAGGTTACTCGTCAAACCCAATTACAAATTAGTGGCCATACTCATAAATATCGTTTTTCAAAACCAATTCTAAATACCAGTCCAGCTAGACTAAACACTGGTACCGCTGGAGGAGCCGGGCTCCGCAACCAAGACAATGCCGAAGGGACCGAAACTCCTCAAACTTTTACTGTCATGAACTTTAGCGAAAGTTGCCAACTAATATCACTTGATCAAATTACTATTACTTCTTTAGATGGAGACCCAGAGTTCAACGTAAAGCACACTCCAGTTTATGAAACTATCGATCCACAATTAACCGAAGGTCGAGCTTGCCAGTAATTAACCACCACTCTTAAGAGGATAAAGGATGAAGGTAGCCTTTTGTTCCTATTAAATCCCCTTTATGGTGCCAGTCTACTATGCTATTTCCCTTAGTTTGTAGTATATGCTCCCCACGAATTTTTGCTCTTGTATCTTGAGGTGGGGTAATCATTCGCTGTTTAGCAGCCTTTTGATCATTGTGGCTATCGTCAAAACCATACCAACCAACATCTTTATTTTGTCGCAGATCTTCAGCAAGTCCTCCCTGTAATTTATCCCAGTAGTAATCAAAGCGACAAAGCTTTTCCGATCCAATACTATAACCACCATTACTCATGCGGCGCTCAATAGCTATTTTCCTGGCGATAGATTCAACCTGAGTAGCAACTGATGATTCATCCTGATTCATTCGATCTATGACTTCTATTATCTCTGGAATGACTTGTCTAGCCTCATCATCCAAGTACTGATTCTCATCATCCGCAGTTAAAATATCTGCGCAAATGTCTGCCAATATATCTAATGGTTTTGCCATTAAACACTCATCATTGACATCAAATGCTCGCACCTCATTTGCATTACCATATTGACCAACAGTATGAGCAGTTTCTACTGGCGAGGTAATCACCGGAAAGTTATACATATAACCCATTTCTAACATTCCCATTACAGCATTCGTAACTACCATACTTGCCCGCAGCGGCCAGCCAAAATTTAGGGCATCACCAGAAACTGTTTCCATCCTGGATAGATCCCCATCAGAATTAAAAGGATAGCGTATTAGAGGAATATACTTATTTCCCCCACAATGTAACTCATTACTTACAGATAGCCTAGGAGAATGATGAAACTCTGTTTCGCCATCGGAGTTTATTAACAAGCCACCTGATCCAAAAATTGCCCCTTTAACAATGTTCAAAGTTGCTACAGCATCCTGATGATATGAGTTTTTGATACAATCGATGTCGTTGGAAGTAGTTGTATTTAAATGAACACCTCTAGTTGTTCTATTATGGTCAACTATCCGCCTATTTACCTGATAACCAGTAATTACTTCGTTTCTACGTAGTCCTTCGAGCAGGTTAAGTACTATTTCATCACCGTCAAAACAGCGTAACACGGCCTCTTGAGCAGTTCTAGTCTCAGGGGTGCAATACTCCAAACCACTTGGATCCTCGTATAATCTTCCTCCGTTAGACAATAAACCATAGCCGATTATTCTATATAGCCCCATGTTTTTTAAAACTGGTTGTATTAGTTCATCTTCGATTTCCTCAACACCACTCCTACTTGGTTCATACCCCAGTAGATCTACCGCATCAGCGGCATGACACTCACCCACCAACTCATAATATTTATCCTTACTAGGATCTTCCTCATTTGGAAAACCAATTAAACAGCTATACTCGGTCTCTATTCCAAATACATTAGGAGTTGGCTCATATTCTTGCATAAATAGTATAGTGCGCCAGACAGGGGTAATATGCAAGCATGAGCAATTTTAATACTATAAAAATATCGTTTTAAATACTGAAGGAATAAGGTAAAATATTGGTGTAAGAATAGAACCCCAGCCTAATAAGGAGTTTGTTAGCACTGGAGCTATATCCTTTATATTAATAATCAAGG
>JAGQMX010000039.1 GCA_020428425.1 Candidatus Saccharimonadota bacterium
TAATGCTTTACGCCTTGAACCATCCAACTCACTAAATACATCATCTAAAAGTAGTAGTGGTATTTTGCCAGTGCTGTTTTCTAGTAGCCTCAGCTCGATCATTTTTAGTGACAGCAATATTGATCTAACTTCACCGCGCGAAGCCGTCACAGCGGCAGTATGATCGTTTAACGACACACTGAAGTCATGGCGGTGGGGTCCGGTTGAGGTAAACCCTTTTTGTCTATCAGCCTCCAGGTTTCGCTCCAGTTTATCGTGCATCTTTGAGCTATAACTATCCAGACCATGATCAGCTACGTATTTAATAGTTATAGTCGATTTAGTTTCCGAAATATCCCTATATATCTCCTGAATACTCTTATTCAATTCATCTACTAAATCATTCCTGAATTTAGTTATTTTTCCGCCAAGTTCACTCAGCCTAATATTCCACGCAAACATCGTGGTATCTAGCTCACCACTGCTTATCTTTAGTAAAGCATTCCTTTGGGCAAGGGTTCGCTTATAGTCCCGTCTTAATTTTGGATATCCCGGGGTAGTTTGTTCTAGTAAATTATCTAGATAGTCACGCCGCCGCTCTGGGCCACCGGATAATAACCTAAGATGCTCTGGCTCAAACAATACTACTGGTATACTTTTTTGCAGCGACAGTCGCTTGAACTCTACTCCGCCAATCTTAAATTTCTTTTTACTGGTAGGTTCCTGCGTGGAGACTTGTTCTACAGTCAATACCCGTTTACCCTCATCAGTATCAGCCTCTATTCGGGTCCAGGGTTTTTCGTATTGAATTAAATCAATGTCTTTTGCTCGGTATGATTTACCACTACAAGATAGCAAAATTGCTTCAAGCAGATTGGTCTTGCCACTAGCATTCGGTCCGACAATAATATTTACGCCAGTGTCGAATTCAAAAGCCGAATCTGTGTAGGAGCGAAAGTTAGTTAGCGACAGACCAGTTATTATCATAAGTAATACTTTATCCTAATTTTACTTAAGGAGGTATCCACTAACTCTTGAGTGGCATTACTACATGAGTGTAGTCTTTAGCTTTAGCGTCACTCAGCACGCAGGGTTCTAACTTGCCGTTAAAACTAATACTAATCTCATCACCGTTCATTACACCTAGAGCATCTAGCAGGTAGCGGGAATTAAGGGTTATGTCACCATCTTCGCTAACCTTAGCGTCAGCAGCAGCTGTGTTTTCACCCAGTTGGGAAGCTATGGAGTGTATATTTATTTTCTTCTCCTCACTATCTAGATTTATTGTGATACTGCCAGCAGATTCCCGAGCAAAAAGAGAAGAGACCTTGGTAATGTTTAGTAGATCTGCTCGCTTAAGTGTGGCTGAGGATTTAAACTCTTTAGGAATTAACTTCTGGTATTCTGGGTATTTTCCCTCGATCAACCTAGCGACCAGTTCTATGTCTCCAACCTTAAATTTAACCTGCTGGTCATCATTGGTTATTTCTATTCTTTCTTCTTTATCATCGATTAACCTTAGTAGATCCTGCATAGCATTTGCCGGTACTAGTAAGTCTATATCCTCCGATGTTTTCATTAATACTTTTTCGGCTAACCGGTAACTATCTGTTGCGGCCATGATTAATTCTCCATCTACGCTGTGTAGATATAAACCAGTTAATACTGGGCGAGCCTCATCATTGCCAGCAGCAATTAACACTTGTTGAAGACCTTTCTTAAAAACCGCCGATTCGATGGTCCAGGTCTTCCCGCCGGTAATATCCGGCATCACTGGAAACTCTTCAGCTGAAATACCATTAATTACTGATTTGTATTGTTCGGTAGAGATATTCAACTTGTAATCATCTAGGTGAAGTTCAATAACTCCACTAGGTAGGGTATTTACGAAATCTTGCATTAGTTTTGCCGGAACAGTAATGCTACCTTCGTCCGATACTTTTGATCCGATGTAGTGGGTAATAGCGATATCTAGATCGGTGGCGGCAATGGTTAATCTTGTACCAACCGTCTTTAGTGCAACATTAGCCAGGATTGGTAGAGTTCCCCGGGTATTGGCAACACGAGCTACGCTATTTAGAGCCTTGGCTAGGTTTTCTTGGGTTACTTGAAGTTTCATGGTCGGCTCCTTATTAATATATAGTTTAATAGTAGTACATAGCTACAGGCTATGTGTTTAAGTTGTATAACCTTTAATTTAACAGTGGTGAAAAAACTAAAAAGCGACCGTAAAAACTTGCGAATAAGCTGCGTATAACTAGCCATAATTACCCACATGCTGGGTACAATATTTATCCAAAATCGTGGCGTGGTTATAACTCCACCAACTTGTGCATAGTTTGTGAACTCGATTTGCACAGCTTGCCCACAGCTATTATTTTCATAAATTGGTATTATGCTATGCATACAAACGCTCCTTGATCGCTGCGATTGATGTTCTAAGATCAGGATCTTCAGAAGATTCTTTGGTGATTTTCTCAACTGAATGAATGGCGGTAGTATGATCTTTCCGTCCTAGCTCACGAGCTATCTTAGGGTAGCTAAGATGAAGCTCATCACGCATTATATACATTGCAATTTGCCGCGGCGTTACAATATCTTTATCTCGTTTGGATCCAGTAATGTCTTCCAGCGATATCTTGTAGTACTTAGCGGTCTTCTCGATAATCGACTTAGGTGTTAAATGCTTCGGCCTTGATTTACCAGAACCTAGTAGGTTGCTGGCAATCTGTAGTTCTGGTTCTAGACCACGCATCTCACAGTAGGCAAGTAGTTGGTTTAGTGAACCTTCCAATTCACGGATGTTGGTCTGCGTACGGTTGGCTAGATAGTCAACAACATCTGGCTGTAGGGTTACTCCATGGCCTGTTGCTTTAGTCTGTACAATAGCGCAACGGGTTTCGAAGTCTGGTATTTGCATGTCGATGCTCATACCCCAATTGAATCTAGAGCGTAGTCTTTCTTCTAGGGTTGGGATATCTTTTGGTGGTTTATCGCTACTAATAATAATCTGCTTGTTGGCTTGGTGGAGAGCATTGAAGGTGTGAAAGAATTCCTCCTGGGTTTTTTCCTTGCCAGCAATAAATTGCATATCGTCAACAATAAGGACATCGGCACCACGGTAAAAACCTGCAAAGTCAGTATTCTTTTTGTAGCGTATAGCATCTAGGAATTCTTGAACGAACTGTTCAGAGGATATATATACTACGTGAGCGTCAGGATTGTTAGATAGTACGGCATTACCGACAGCCTGAATTAGGTGGGTTTTACCAATTCCAACTCCACCATATAAAAATAACGGGTTATATTTCTTACCAGGAGTACTAGCAATCGCCTGACAAGCGGCGTAGGCAAGTTCGTTTCCTGAACCAACTATGAAGTTTTCAAAAGTGTAGCGCTCATTTAGTCCTTGGCGGTAAGAATGGCGCACACCACTACTACTAGATCCACCGCCACCGGTGTTGCGGTGTTTGGTAGATGGGGTGGGTGCTACCATTATTACCTCTTCTTTAGAGCGATTGTGTAGATTACTACTGGCAGTGTGTATCTTATATTCTATTTTCTTGGGACGAACACCATTTTTTTCCAAGGTGTCGACAATTAGTTGATTAAATTTACGCTCCAGCTGATTTTTAATAAATACTGTACCAACTCCAACTACTAGTTCATCATCTTGGTTTTTTAAAAGGGTGGTGTTTTTGAACCATGTAACATAGCTACCTCGTGAAACCGAAAGCTCGATTTCGCCGAGTACTGCTTGCCATAACCCATCTTTTTCTTGCCCCATAACACTTCCTTTTCTTTATATTCATTCTATACAATGTTAGTATTGTTTTCCACAGCCTAATTAACAACATCACCATTTTGTATAATAATATGCGTAAACAGTAGTGGACTTTTACACAGCCAAAATTAACACCTTTGAATCTGTGGAAAGGGGTTGATTGTTAGTGGATAACTTGTTAGAATTAGTGGGTTAAATATTGTTAATTTCACCTTTATGAAAATATTGATAAATATATTCTAATAATTGTGAACAGTCACAATATAGCTAATAATTTTTATTAACCAGCTATTAGATTTTGATTTACTAGCATTTAAATATAAAGTATCACCATGCCTAAACGAACTTATCAGCCAAAGAAACGCCATCGTTCTCGTGAGCATGGTTTCATGAAGCGAATGGCCAGTAAAGCCGGACGTAACATTCTTCGTGCTCGCCGTAACAAGGGTCGAGCTAGACTTACTCACTAGAGTAATTACTCCTCTACTATTTTTAATGATCAGGTAACCCCTTATAAATAGGGGTTATTTGCTTTAGTAGTAAGCAATAATAAACAAACTATACAGGAACAGCTAGTTGACAAATAAGCATAACAATGATAGTATGGTTAATGTCAGAAGTAAAAACAAAAACAATAATATAAAAAAGGAACAGACAAATGTCAGAACAAGGACTAATAGAAGCCCCAAAGGCTCAAACAAATGAAATGCAGGATACATCTAATCCTGCCAGACGTGCAGCCGATAAGGCCGTCGAACAAGTAGTAGAAAAACCAGAATTAAATCTTGGATCCGCAGAAGACTTTAAAAGCTTCGCAGCTCAAGGCAATGGAAATGGTAGTAAAACCGAAGAAGAAATACGGAATGCTGCTGCTGCAGAACCAATAGCTCCAAGCTACCCACGTCCAGATAGTGGATTAGAGCGAAATGCTGAACAAGCTCAAGCTGCTTTAGATGTACAACAGTCTGAAGCCATGCAAGATTTAGCTGCTCATGAAGCAGGAAATCCTAACATTGCTAAATAAAACAGATATATTCAGTATGGTAGTTTAGCCAGTCTTCGGACTGGTTTAACTATTTTACTGGCAGTAATCCATGGGAGGTACAGATTGTATAAATATCCTTCGACCCTTATTATTAAGCTATGATCGGACAAAAACATCGGTTTCATGGACACAATAGCCTACGTTATGTATATAGCAATGGCCGTACTGTGCGTAGTAAGGACATGGCTATTCGTTTTGCCGATAATCCCAGAAGGAAGAACTATAGATGCGCGGTAGTGGTTAGTAAGAAAGTAAGCAAATCGGCAGTTACTAGAAATAGGATCAGACGCAGGATTTATGAATTGGTTCGTAGCTATGAGGATCAAATACAGGGAACGCCGGATATTGTTGTGACTGTCCATAGTGACAAAGTAGCGTCGATTGATAGTCGGCAATTGGCTAAAGATATGTTTAAGTTAATTAATGACGCAAGTCTAATCGGATAGAGGATTAATGAATAAATAAAGACGAAATAGAAATTATTACTCATCGCGGTATAAAGTACGCAATAGTTGGTATAGAGAAATTAGAAGATTTGCTGTCTGCTAGCAATCCAGAGTATTTACCTAAAATTAAACAAGCTCGTAGTAGTAAAGAATATTTTATCCATGAGGATGCCTTCGTAGATCTATAATACTACATCTGTAATTAACAAGTTGACTTGACATTAAGTATATACATGTATATACTTTTGATTATGAATACAACACAAAGTCTACAAAAATGGGGCAATAGCCTAGCAGTTAGGATACCAAAAAAGGTAATTGAGGCTACTAATGCTAGAATAAATCAAGAGTATATTATATCCGTTGAAAAAGAATCTATAATCCTAACACCATCCAAGAAAAGCAAGGCGAAGTCAGTCGAGGAAATGTTCAAAGGTGTTCACGCCGAAGACGTTGGAGGTGAGCTAGATTGGGGTCCAGACGTTGGCGCCGAGAAGATCGATGAGTACCGCTAAATATATTCCAGACAGAGGAGATATAATCTGGATTAATTTAAATCCGGTAATCGGTCATGAACAATCAGGCCATCGGCCGGTATTAGTAGTATCAAATATTGTAATGGCCAAGGCCATAGGTCTTGCTATAGTCGTTCCCATAACATCAAAGGTAAAAAACATGCCATTCGAGGTGCTTATTAATGGGAAAACAATAAAAGGTGCAGTATTACCCTTTCAGTTACGTACAGTAGATATCAAAGTTAGAGAAGTTAGATATATTGAAAAAGCCAGTAGGGATACATTAGAGCTTGTTTGTGATTCATTAAACAATATTATTAATAAATAGTATTAACCTAACATGTTAAAATGTACTTTAGACATCAAATAATTTGTCTTGGTTTGAATAAGACTAGATAATTTATCTTTTCGAACTACACCTAAGAAGAAGGAGATCCGATGTTTAATACCTTAATTGTCCAACCTATTTTTAATCTACTAGTCCTGATATATGCCCTATTGCCAGGCCATAACTTCGGTATGGCGATTATTCTGTTTACTATTCTAGTCCGTCTTCTTATGTGGCCACTTGTTAAGAAGCAGCTTCACCAAGCCAAGGCGATGCGTGAACTTCAGCCAGAACTAAAGCGGATCAAGAAAGCCGCTGCTGGCGATAAGCAAAAAGAATCGATGCTTATGATGGAGCTGTATAAAGAGAGGGAAATTAACCCCTTTGGGAGTATTGGGCTGCTCATAGTACAGATTCCTATCTTTATTGGACTGTATAGTGGATTAAATCGGATAGTTAAAGACCCCAACGAAATTGTAACTTTCTCATATTCTTTTGTTAGTAATCTACCTTGGATACAAACGCTATCAACAGATATTTCTAAACTAGACAGTACATTATTTGGGTTTGTAGACCTTACCAAAGCAGCTTACGGCGCTGGAGGAATATATTGGCCAGCTATGATAATAGTGGCAGCCAGTGCTATCGTACAGTTCTTCCAAGCCAAGCAATTAATGCCACAGAACGACAAGAAGCGTAGTCTACGCAAAATCCTTGGCGATGCCAATAAAGGCAAACAAGCCGACTCTAGTGAAATTAGCGCTGCAGTTGGTGGAAGTACACAATACCTATTACCGTTCTTTATCTTTTTCGTAACAGTTAACATCGCCTCAGCTCTATCGCTTTACTGGTTAACTAGCGGAATTGTAGCCTTCATCCAGCAGGCCAAGGTACTGGGGCAAGATAAAGACGAGATGACCAAAACCACTGCTACTACGACTTCGACAGCTAAATCAACTGGTAAGAAAGAAAAGCAAGTAATAGAAGCGGAGATTATTCCACCAAAAAAGACTAAATCGAAAAACAAAACGAAATCCAAGAAAAACTCCACTCGTAAAAAAAGAAGGAGTTAGTTATGGAAGAATCAATTGTATACGCCAAAAAATATCTAGAGGATATGTTATCTTTCTTCGGGCTGAACACTGATGTTTATGC
>JAGQMX010000040.1 GCA_020428425.1 Candidatus Saccharimonadota bacterium
TTCTATAACGGATCAGCTCGTGACCTGAACATTAAAGTTCAAACTTTTCCAACAAATATTTTCGCTGGTATGCTAGGTTTTAAAATTCGTGAATTCTTTGAGTTAGACGAGGCAGAGGCCGAAGCAGTCAAAGATCCTGTCAAAGTAGATTTCGATACTAAATAAACTTTAGAATTGTTTAAAGGGGTTTTTACAAATTAGATTACTACTAAGAAATAGGAAGATACACTGTGTATAGTCAGATTGCAGCAAATAAACGAAAAAGTATTTTTTTGTTGGTAGGGTTTGTTATTTTTGCAGGGGTTATCGCCTATTTAGCTGGACTATATCTAGGTGGAAAAAGTTTTGCGCCATTTGCTATTTTTTTTGGTTTAGCCTACGTTCTGATTACCTATTTCGCAGGATCGAAGATGGCCTTAGCCTTGAATGGAGCCAAGGAAGTTGCAAAGAAAGATCAACCTCGACTTTATCGAATGGTTGAAAATCTGACTATTACCGTTGGATTACCAATGCCTAAAGTTTATGTTATTGACGATCAAGCTTTAAATGCATTTGCAACTGGACGGGATCCAAACCATTCATCAGTTGCCGTAACCAAAGGCTTAATTGATGCGCTTGACGATACTGAATTACAAGGGGTATTAGCCCATGAACTTGGCCACGTACAAAATTACGATATTAGGGTTAGCTTAGTAGCATTCGCCCTGGCATCGATTGTCGGTATTATTAGTGACATAATACTTCGTTCGATGATTTGGGGTGGTGGCTCAGATGATGATGGCCCAGGCTCAAACCCAATTGTTATGATAATAGGAATAATAGCTATTATTCTAGCTCCAATTGTAGCGGCATTAATTCAATTAGCTATATCTCGTCAACGGGAATATCTTGCTGATGCAACTGGCGCGATGACTACCCGTTATCCTGAAGGGTTGGCCAGAGCACTAGAGAAGATAAGTAAGGCTGGTTCTACTATGAAGCGCCAAAATAGCTCGACAGCACATTTATTCTTTGCTAGTCCTTTGAAAAAAAAGTCATTTTCAAGATTATTTAGTACTCATCCACCAATTGAAGATAGGATAGCCAGGTTAAGGAATACTGATTTTAGCTCCAGGGCAGAGGTATGATCAACAAAGCAGTTAGTTTCCTTAAGACTAATTACTTGATACTCTACTCTCTTATTAAGAGTCGGTTTACTAAACCTAAATCAAATGCAAAGAAGATTAAGCGAAGTGGTCCAAGGCGCTTACAGAAACCAAAGTATAAATCATTTAAGTTGTCGAAAAAGCTAAAGATCCATCAACCGAAACTTCCAACAGCCTACAGGTTATTTAGATCTTCTCTAGGTGTTGTCAAACGAAACAAAAAGCTAATATTTGGCTTAACTTTTGTCTATGCCTTACTTACTCTAATTTTAGTAAACGGCTTTGGTAGTACACTAAACGTTACTGAGCTAAAAGACACCCTGAGTGAAGTGTTTGACGGCAATTTCGGTAATTTAACTGTGGCCGCAACTTTGTTTGGGGCGTTGATAACTTCCGCTGGTAGTAGTGTGTCAGCTACCGGAGGAGTCTACCAGACGCTACTCTTGCTGATATTTAGCCTAGCTACTATTTGGTCGCTACGGAGGATTTTTGCCAAAGAACAAGTTAGCGTCAAAGACAGTTTATATAAGGGCATGTATCCATTAGTTCCATTTTTATTAGTGTTGCTAGTAATTGGTATCCAGCTAATTCCCATTGCCTTAGGTAGTTGGGTATATGGTGTAGTCACTACTAATAATATTGCTATTACATTAATAGAGAAAATTATTTGGGGAATGTTATTTGGACTACTTGCAACTTTCTCTTTTTACATGGTTAGTTCATCAATATTTGCATTGTTTATTGTTACTCTGCCGGATATGACTCCAATGAAGGCTCTAAGATCTGCTAGGCAACTAGTTTTACATAGACGATTACTAGTTATCCGAAAGCTATTATTTTTGCCAATTGGGTTAGTTTTGGTAGCTGCGTTAATAATGTTACCAATTTTGTTATGGCTAACGATCATCGCCGATTGGGTCTTCTTTGTGTTGACTCTTCTGGGTACTATATTTACTTTAATATACTGTTATGTTCTGTATAGGGAGCTACTAAATGAATAACAGGGAACTAGAAATTAATACAAAGAGACTTAGCGAGCTCAAGGAACTATTAGCTAAGTATGACCAGCAGTATTACATACAAGATGATCCAACTGTAGATGATGCGGTTTATGACGGGCTCAAGGCAGAACTAAAGAACATTGAAGCCAAATATCCAGAACTAATTACAGCCGATTCTCCATCGCAAAGGGTTGTAGGAGAAGTCTCCGAGGGGTTCAAGTCAGTTGTTCATCGCACTCGGATGCTAAGTTTAAATGATGTGTTTGATATATCTGAAATTGATGCCTGGATTAACAGGATTAGGAAATTGGCTCCTAGTGCCAATGAAATTAATTATTTCGCCGATGTAAAAAAGGATGGGCTTGCCTGTGCTTTGGTTTATGAGGATGGGGCATTGCAGCAAGCTATCACCCGAGGGGATGGGTATACTGGAGAAGACGTCACGGCTAATGTGAAGACTATCCGCTCAGTTCCTTTGAGTTTAAGTAAATCCGATGGAAACAAGTCTCTTATAAACGGCAGGTTAGAAGTACGTGGTGAGATTGTGATGTATCGGAAGGATTTTGAAGAACTAAATAAAGAACGTGCTAGTTCCGGTTTATCGCTTTATGCAAATCCCCGAAATACTGCTGCTGGCACCATACGTCAGTTAGATAGTGGTTTAGTCGCCAAACGTAAGTTGCATTTCCTAGCTTATGACATTATTCAAGAAGGTAAGAGCACTATTGTTTCTCATAGCGAGCTGTATAAGTTAATAGCTGATATGGGATTCAAAGGTTATGAGCATGCTAGTTCCCTGCATGACGTTAAGTCCATACATAAGTATATTTCTGAATGGGAAAACAAAAGGGATAGTCTTCCGTATAACATTGATGGTTTAGTAATTAAAGTAGATAACCGTAAACTCTATTCCGATCTAGGCATTGTCGGGAAAACTCCTAGAGGGGCGATTGCCTACAAATTTCCAGCAGAACAAGCTACTACTACAGTTAAAGATATTTTTATCTCTATTGGTAGAACCGGTTCGGCAACACCAGTCGCAATACTTGCCCCTGTGGTAGTAGATGGTAGTACTGTACAGATGGCTACTCTTCACAATGAAAGTGAAATACACCGTAAAGATATACGCGTTGGAGATACAGTAGTGATCCGTAAAGCCGGAGATATTATTCCTGAAGTGATCGAGCCATTGACTGATTTACGTCCAAAAAATTCAACAATCTTCAAAATGCCTACAGAATGTCCAGATTGTGGAACTAAGTTAATCAAGATTAAGCAGGACGATGCAGCCTGGCGTTGCCCGAATACAAAATGTCCGGCTAGAAATCAGCGGCATATTGAGCATTTTGCTTCCAAAACTGCATTAGATATTGAGGGTTTAGGTGAAAAAAATGTCGAAGTTCTTAGACAGAATAGGTTAATTAGTGATCAAGCAGATATCTATAAATTACAAAAAGAAGATTTACTTGAATTGGATAGATTTGCTGAGGTTAGTGCTAATAAGTTAATTGCTGCAATTGCCGACAAAAAGCAGCCTGAACTACCTAGATTCCTATTTGGACTTGGAATTAGGCACGTCGGTATCCAAACAGCTATAGACTTGGCAAATAACTTTAATTCACTAGAGAAACTATCCAAGGCAGACTATGAGCAACTAGCCGGCATAGATGGAGTTGGTGAAGTGGTTGCCGAGTCAATTGTTGCTTGGTTTAGTGATCCACAAAATGTTAAGTTACTAGAAAAATTCAAGAAATACGGTGTTTGGCCGAAAAAACAGATAAAGAAAGAGGGAGCACTTAGCGGGAAAAGGTTTGTAGTTACTGGATCCTTGGAACAAATGAGTCGAACTTTAGCGGCCGATAGAATTCGGGATAAGGGTGGAATATTTCAGAGTTCACTGGGAAAAGATACTGACTATTTAGTTGTTGGCCAAAAGGTAGGAGCTAGTAAGCTCAAGAAGGCCGAGGAGTATGGTACTAAGAGACTTAGTGAAAGTGAATTCATGAAGCTGATAAGCTAAACCCATAATTGGCACGTGTCAGTTATATTCAAGGGTAAGTATTGACAATTTACGAGCATAAGCGTTAAATAGGGATATCTCGTGCGTTCCAGCGGCGCGTTGAAATAAAGATTAAAACAAAAATAACACCCGCCGCGGGTGGGCACGCACGAAGGACCACTCTACTAATCTAGAGTGGTCGTTTTTATATAGAGAAATCAACTATTGAAAAGTATAAAATTTATATTGAAATGCTTAAAATGGTGGAGCATATCGGATTTGAACCGATGACCTCTTCTATGCCATAGAAGCGCGCTAGCCCCTGCGCCAATGCCCCATTAGTTTGTTGAATTATATTGGAATATAACAGAGGTGATTATAACATCAATTTGGACGTTTATCTACTATTTTCTTCAACGATAATATTTCCGGTAACAATATATTTTTGACATGAGGCAATATATATATGTTTAAGGTACAATGTATTCATGGTAAAAAAATCTAGCAAATCATCAGACAACGTTCCTTATATATTAACCAATACACCACTAGTTTTAACTATTGTGGCTGTAATAATAATGACTATCGTATCGATAGCTTGGTGGAATAGTATTTATTTACGTCCTCGGAATGTATTTGAAGACATGTTAAAAAACAATCTGGCAACTAAAAGTATTACTAAACAGACTAATAATTCCGATGGTTCGTCAGCCTTAAATAAAACCGACCAGCTTAGTTTTGTACCGCAAGTTGCATCGCAAAGTGTACTGGATATCACGCAACCTGGGCAAGCTGGTGAAACTAAGGTAGTGACCGAGAGTATTGGAACACTTCAGGCTGACTATAGTAAATACCTAAAAATTGATACCCCCGAGAAAGGAGCTGATGGAAAGCCATTAGACTATGAATCAGTGCTAAATATTTGGGGAAAAAGTAGTATTCAGTCCGGTCAGCCTCAGAATTTACAGCAATCCGTCCTAGGTTTGGTCCCTTTTGCGAATATACGGCCTGAAGAACGTCAAAAGATAGTAACTATGCTTATCAATGATCAGGCCTATAAGGTAGATTATTCCAAAGTTGAGCCTAAGGAATTAGATGGTTATTCGGCATTAGTTTTCCCAGTTAGTATTGATTCCGCTAAATATCTAGAGACATTAATCGAATTGTCTAAAATCGCAGGGTTTGCTGATCTATCATCTCTAGATCCGGCTCAGTATAAGGACAATCCACCTATCGAAGTTAAAATGATCGTCGATAAACGATCAAGGAAATTATTGGAAGTAGACTTTGCAGGGACCGAGCAGAAAGAGACTTACGCCAGTTATGGCTTATCCATGCCAATTCAGGTCCCGGAGAATACCATTCCAATCCAAGAACTCCAGCAAAAGATTCAAGACGTTAAATAAACACCTAACCGTAGATTAATTGGTACAATAGAGCCATGTTAAAAGAAATGCTTAAAGCAGTGATTGTAAATATTTCTTGGTGGTACGTTGGAAAGTATCAAAAGAAGTTTTCTCCAATTGTTATTGGAGTTGCTGGTAGTATCGGTAAAACGGGTACCAAACGGGTAATCGCCAAGACTCTAGAAGCTTCCAAAAGAGTAGCTTGGCAAGATGGAAATTATAACGATATAGTGACTGTACCACTGATTTTCTTCGGCCAAAAAGAACCTTCAGTGTATAACCCTATTGGATGGATGCTGGTGTTTTTTCATATGACCCTAGGTCTATATACGAAGACTCCAGCGGAAATAGTAGTTGTAGAACTTGGAACAGATTCTCCTGGCCAGATTGCTAATTTCAATGACCGAATTATTCTAGATTACGCTGTAGTAACAGCTATTTCTTATGAGCACATGCAAAATTTTACAGATATTCATCATGTTGCCCAGGAGGAGCTATCGATAGCCAAATATTCAAAGAAATTATACATTGGAAAGCAAATAGAGGATGATGGATTCGCTTCCAAGCTGCCTGATTATTCTACATATGGTGGAAGCAATAAAGATCGCTTGTCTGTAAGTTATTCCTCTCAGGATGTAAAAGTAAAATCAGAAGACAATAGCTATTCTTTTAAAACAAAACTTGCCGGCCCGCATCAATTTGATAGCTTAGTAATTTCAATAGAGCTAGCAGAGAAGCTAGGAATTTCTAAGGAAAAAATAATCTTAGCTCTAGAGGCTATTACTCCTATGCCTGGAAGAATGCAACTCTTATCTGGTAAGGATAGTTCTTTACTAATTGACGACACATACAACTCTAGCCCGGAGGCAGTAAAAGCGGCGCTGGACTATTTATATGCTCGTAAACAAAACCATAAAATAGCAGTATTAGGCAATATGAATGAAATGGGTGATATATCAAAACAATTGCATACTGAGGTCGGTGAGTACTGTGATCCGGTGAAATTATCAGAAATAATAACTATTGGACCAGATGCAAACGAGTACTTAGCTGAAGCAGCTACAAAAGTAGGATGCAAAGTTAGAACCATGAATAGTCCGATCGAGATAGGTAATTACCTCGCAGGATTAGATCTGAAGGACCATGCAATTCTGTTTAAGGGGTCTCAAAACAAAGTATTTTTGGAAGAAGCAGTAAAGCTAGTGTTAAACAATCCAGAAGATAAATCTAAGTTAGTTCGGCAGAGTAGCTATTGGTTGGCTGAAAAGAGTAAGCAATTTGAAGGTATTAAGTGAGGATTCTGGTAGTCGGAGGCGGCTTCTCAAAAGAAAGAGAAGTATCTCTTAGATCATCAAGGGCAGTATTTGAGGCATTGAAGTTAACAGACTACCAGACGGAGTACTTAGACTGGGACGGGGAGCATGAGGAACTAATAAACGCATGTAAGGATTTTAATATAGTATTTCCAGTTCTTCATGGAATTGGCGGTGAAGATGGTCAAATCCAGGAGATTCTTGAAGGTATAGATATAAAATTTGTTGGTTGTAGCTCAAAGGTATCAAAAGTGTGTATTGATAAACAGCAAACTAAACAGCTGCTCGCAGAGCATAATATATTGACACCTGCAGGTTCGGTTTTGGATTATCAAGGATACATTAATTCCGAGTTATCGTCAGGCCTTCATATTGTAAAGCCAATATTCGAAGGGTCGAGTTTCGATACGTTTATTTTGAATGAAGATGTCGACGAAGATTATTCAGATAAAATTAAACAAGCATTCGCAGATAACCAACACATGCTAGTTGAGGAGTATATTAAAGGCGATGAAATTACCGCACCAATATTAACCGGTAAGGATTTACCGGTAATTGAAATAATACCTCCAACAGGACAGTGGTTCGATTACGCCAATAAATATAACGGATCTACTATCGAAGCCTGTCCACCTCAGAATGTTAGTCAGAAAAAGCAAGTACAAGCTAAAGAATTGGCCAACAAAGTGCACGAAATAGTGGGCGCTAGACATTTTTCACGAGTTGATATGATAATCCGTGGTGATAAAATATTTGTATTAGAAATCAACACTATTCCAGGAATGACTAGCCAAAGTCTTTTCCCGAAAGCCGCATCAGTTGCTGGAATGGATATGAAAACTCTGGTTAAATACTTAGTAGATTTAGCAAATAAGGAATAATAATTATGTCACAAGAATTAGATTTTCAACAATTAAAAGTATATTTCGGGGATAATCTTATTGATTTCTCCGATGCAAAACTACCTATTGCTAGCTCAGCAGTTCTATATGGGCTTAGTGTGTATAGCGTATTTGCCGTACGAAAAACTGCCGACGGTATGAAAGCCTTTCGTTTGACTGATCATTTTACCCGCTTGATTGAATCAGCTAAGATAATTGGCATTGATGACTTCGCCAAAAAGTGGGATTATGAAAAGTTTGAGAAAGCTGTGAGCCAGTTAGTATCAGAAAATAATATTGACCAAGATGTGTTTATTAGATGCAGTGTTCATGTAGATACGCTGGTGGCTGGTACTAAATCTAGAGGACTTAATTCAGTGCTCAGTATGTTTATCTACCCTTACAAATCTATTTTGCCAGAAGCTGGGGCCCGAATTAAAACTAGCGTTTGGCGTCGGGTGCCGGATAATTCAATTCCACCAAGAGCAAAAGTCAATGGTGCCTACATTAATTCGGTCTTAGGAAAGCAAGATGCCCTAGATAGTGGATATGACGATTGTCTATTCCTGGATATGGCTGGACACGTGTGCGAATTGTCGGCTGCAAATATATTCCTAGTAAAAAACGGAGTCTTAATCACGCCTGACAGTACTAGCGACTTACTAGAAGGTATCAATCGGAAAACTATCATTGAGTACGCGAAAGATCTAGGGATTAAGGTTGAACAACGGACTGTTGATTTAACAGAATTATATATTGCAGATGAATTATTCGCCTGTGGAACATCAGCTTGGTTAACACCTATTACTGAAGTCGATGGCCGAAAAATTGATAGTGGCAATCATATTTTATCCAAGAAACTAAGTAAATTACACCTGGACACTCTTAGTGGGAAATCTAAATATAGCGATAAATTGTTGACTAAACTTTAATCAGAGATAGAACCACATTGCTTTAGCTCGATAAACTATTGGCGTTTTATTCTATACTGTTATCTTACGTGAGTTTGGTCTTTAGATAATTCCATAAATTCAAGTGCTCCTGCAAAGAAAATTAATGACCAGCGGGTAAATCTTTGCTGGGCAGCTTCAGGAATTGGGCTTAATCCTTGATTTGGCGAATCAAGATTTAGTATTCCATGCCAGCCTGGGTGGAAAGGCGAGTCTGGATATCTTCCAGTATCTGGATCGGTTAGTGGTTTACCCATGAAAAGCGCTGTTTTAGTTGGATCTCTGTCTACTTTTGTTAGCGGGCTTTGGTCACTCTGGGCAATCGCTAAGCCTTGGTGACTTTCAGTTAATTGCAAAGTAATATCACTTTTATCGTAGTGGAAGCCTCCTAAATTAGGCCTGTCAGAGTGATGGTAGGCTGACAGACGAAGTGGGCTATTCCTAAGACTTGCTGGAGTGATAATTTTGGTAATTTCCGGGTGGTCATCTTCTAGGGTTCTACATACTTGTATAATCAGCGATGAAGCTTTGCTGTGTATCGGACGGAAGGCTTGAGTTAGCGCAGTAACCTCTGGTGGTATCGGTCCCCAATCGTATTTATCGTGTTGTTTCTGTATCTCAGAATGATGGCCACGCGTCCAGTGATAATATTCCTTGAGGTCTTCACGAATATCTATACCTCGGGTTTCAAGTAGGGCGGATTCTTGAAAGGCTCGGCTAGTATAGCCATTGGGTTTGCCTATGTGAGATGTGTTAGTACGGTATTTATGCCAAGTTTGTTGGTGGTCTTTGCTACGCTCTAAGTCATCGAGCCAGTTGTTGTTAGTTAAATCTGTTGGGGTGCTAGGTAGCATAGCATCGATGGTTTCAGGTTCAGGATCCGGATAGTTAACTGTAAAGGAACTATATTTTTCTATCGCACTGTCAAATTGATCTTGATGAATGCCATGTTCCAGCTCAGCATAGCCTCGTTCTAATAATTCTCGGCGTAATACATCGCCATTGATTTTTTCGATCATAAGTTACCCTCGCTTTTTAACTTTAGCCACCCTTAAGCGCTATTGTAGCAATTGGGGTCGGCAGGAGCAATAATATTTGCTACACTTACTCTTATGAACAGATACAACCCTAAAGAAATTGAACCGAAGTGGCATAAGATTTGGGATGAGACTAATGTCTATACTACTAATCTATCTAGTGATAAACCCAAATACATGGCTATGAGTATGTTTAATTATCCTAGTGGGAATGGTATTCACGTTGGCCATGCTATGAATTACACAATTAGTGATGTAAAGGCCCGCTTCAAACGCCAGCAGGGTTACGAGAGCTACCACCCAGTCGGTTGGGACTCTTTTGGTTTGCCGGCTGAGAATTATGCCATAAAAGCTGGGATTTCACCACAAGAAAGTATGGCCACTTTAATTCCGGCTTATCATGCACAGTATAAGGCGATGGGATGGAGCAATGACTGGGAAAAGGAAATTGCGACTAGTACTCCGGAGTATTATAAATGGACACAATGGCTATTCGTAAAAATGTATCAAGAAGGGTTAGCCTACCAAGATAGTCGTTGGCAGTGGTGGTGCACCAAATGTCAGACAGTGCTAGCTAATGAACAGATAGTTGACGGCAAGTGTTGGCGACATGAAGGCAAGGATGATCCAATTGTTGAGAAAAAAGAAGTCAAACAATGGTTCTTTAAGATTACCGATTATGCCGATGAATTGTTGGAAGCGACTGATGATTTAGATTGGACTAGTAGTGTTAAGTTATCTCAAAAGAACTGGATTGGACGCAGTGAGGGTGCGGAAATTGACTTCAAAATTAAAGATTCAGATGAATTATTAAAGGTTTATACTACTCGGGCAGACACACTGTTTGGGGTGACTTTTATGGTTATTGCTCCAGAGCATGATTTAGTCGAGACTTTAACTACCGAAGAGAATACTAAAGAAGTTGGACGTTATGTTAAGGAAAGTATTAAAAAAACAGAGCTTGAACGACAGTCCGAAAAAGCTAAAACGGGAGTATTTACTGGTAGCTATGCAATAAATCCTATTAACAAGCAGGAAATCCCTGTTTATGTCGCAGATTACGTACTTAGCGGCTATGGAACTGGCGCAATAATGGCTGTTCCGGCCCATGATGAACGCGATCAAGAATTCGCAGAAGTGCATGATCTCAAGATCATAGATGTAGTAGATGACAAAGATAAACTAATTAACTCACCAGGTTTTGATGGACTTACTATTGCTGAAG
Organism: Candidatus Saccharimonadota bacterium; assembly: GCA_020428425.1. Classification (GTDB taxonomy): domain Bacteria; phylum Patescibacteriota; class Saccharimonadia; order Saccharimonadales; family AWTP1-31; genus JAGQMX01. The sequence continues at coordinate 10,958 of JAGQMX010000040.1, forward strand.
GTGCCAATAAAATGGTTGCTAAATTAGCCAGTGAAGACAGAGCCACTAAGAAGATAAACTACAAGATGCGGGACTGGAGTGTAAGTCGCCAGCGGTACTGGGGTGCTCCAATTCCTGTAGTTAATTGTCAGAAGTGTGGCAGTGTCGTCTTAAATGAATCTGATCTACCGGTGCTATTACCTGAACTTACCGACTTTAAACCTAGTGGTGATGGACGTAGTGCCCTAGCTCGGGCTACAGATTGGCTAATTGTCGATTGTCCTAAATGTGGGGCCAAGGCGGAGCGCGAGACCGATACGCTAGATACCTATGTTTGTAGTAGTTGGTATATGTTCAGATACTTAGACCCTCATAACCAAGAAAAGATTTTCGATAGCCAAGTTGCTGATAAATGGATGCCGGTAGATTTCTATAATGGGGGCGATCATGCCACTGCCCATTTACTCTACGCTAGGTTCATAAACCGTTTCCTTCATAAAATTGGATTAGTAAAGCATGCTGAGCCTTTTAAGACCATGTTATTTAACGGTAAAGTCACAGCCAGTGATGGGAGTGCTTTTTCTAAAACCTTAGGCAATGGACCTGATCCACTGGAGATAATAAACAGTGGCTATGGGGCTGATGCTTTGAGGACTTATTTAATGTTCGCGGCTCCACTAGAATTCGGAGCTCGCTGGGATGCTCAGGGTGTTCCAGGGACCCATCGTTTCTTGTCTAGGCTTTGGAACTTAACCGGCGAGTATTTAGAAGCAACAGAAACAGCAATCAGTGAGAAGGAAATCAGTGAATTA
>JAGQMX010000041.1 GCA_020428425.1 Candidatus Saccharimonadota bacterium
TACTATGATGCATATTACAGAAAAGCCCAGCTAGCAAGGACAAAGATAATAAACGAATTCAATGATGCTTTTAATAAATTTGATTTCCTAATCAGCCCAACCGCGCCTACTACTGCCTTCAAATTCGGCGAGAAAACCGATAACCCCCTAGATATGTATCTGTCAGACAGCATGACCGTTGGTGCTAGCTTAGCCGGCGTTCCAGCGCTAATACTACCGACCGTTAGAAAACCGGATAAAGATCATATGCCAGTTGGAGTCCAAATAATGGCAAATCAGCGACAAGATAAAAAACTAATACAATTAGGTGAACAAATAGAAAAGGAGATACTAAAATGAAATTAATTCCACGTCGACTAAAACTTACCCGAATCAAACCCAAGAAATTTAAAACAAAATGGGATGATGTTCAAAAATTTTGCAAGAATAAAGAAACTTGGCCGGTTGCCATCATGAATGCCGATAAATTACTTGATGAAGCACTAATAAAACGTAAATTTAAGGGAAAGACTATGGGCGAACGTTTAGTATCAGCCCAAAATCACTTAACAAACAATGACGGTGTCTGGTCGGCCCATAACTATTCTAAAAAGATTGCCTCAGAAGCTATAACCAAGTTTAAAGAAAGTGACGTTAAAAAATCTTTGGTAGATTTTCGTCAGGCCTTAAGAGATCTTGGAGCCCTGAAATAGATGTTAAACTCGGATATTATTAAACAATACAAAGTAGCCATTGGTATTGAGTGTCATGTACAGCTTAAAACCACTACTAAATTGTTTGCATCAGTCGACAATGATGCCCGGGATGCTGAACCAAATACCCTGATAAGTCATATCTGTTTCGGCCTTCCAGGTGCATTGCCGGTATTAAATGAAAAAGCGGTTGAACTCGCTAGCAAAGCTAGTTTTGCTCTAAACTCAACCCCTGCGAAATTCAGTACTTTTGATCGAAAACACTACTTTTACCCTGATCTACCGATGGGATACCAAATAACTCAGTTTTATCATCCAATTGTGATTGGTGGTGAAGTAACTATTCAACTTGATGGGAAAACCAAAGCTATTGGTATTACTAGAGCTCACTTGGAAGCCGATGCCGGTAAAAGCAGTCACCCAGCTGGATCCGACTATAGTCTAGTCGATTTGAATCGGGCTGGAACTCCACTATTAGAAATAGTATCCGATCCAGATATATCTAGTCCTGCTGAAGCTCGACAGTATGCTCATGAGCTATTTTTGCTAATGAAATACGCTGGAGTATCGGACGCTGATTTATTCCACGGTAATATGCGTTTTGACGTAAACGTCAGTGTTAGTAAAACAGATGAATTAGGCACCCGAACTGAAACCAAAAACCTAAACTCATTTAGATCTGTTGAAAAAGCTGCTCAATATGAAATCAATCGACAAATTGAGTTACTTGAAAAAGGCAAGTCGATAGATCAAGAGACCAGGGGTTGGGATGAAGCCAAACAAAAAACTACTTCTCAAAGAGGTAAAGAACATGCTCATGACTACAGATACATGCCGGATCCAGATATTCCACCAATAGAATTAGATGATGACTATATTGCTATAATCAAAGCTAGCATGCCTCTACTCCCGGGAAATTGGCGAGAATCCTTAAAATCAATAGGACTAGATGCAACCCAAACAGAAATTCTAATCGAAAATGAAGTACTCAGCGATGAAGTCAATTACTTAGATATTATTAAACAAAATAAAGCAGATAAATGTCTAACTAAGTTAATCGCTAATTGGATGGTAAATATAGAGATACCACTCAGAAAAGAAACAGAGACTGAGTTAAATAATAACACCAAACAAAGAAATACAATCTACCTTGAAATCGCAAAATTATACAATGACAAAAAACTAAGCTCCAGTAATGCAAAACTGCTTCTTGGTGAATTACTTGGCCACAATAATTTACCTGACTCAATAGAGAAATACGCTAACGAACAAGGTTTGATTCAAGTATCGGACAGTAAGGAAATAGAAGCTCTTGTTTTACAAGTCCTAAAAGATAACCCTAAAGCAGTGGAAGATATTAAGGCAGGTGAAAATAAGGTCATAGGTTACTTGGTTGGGCAAGTAATGAAGCAATCCCAAGGAAAAGCAAACCCAGGACTTACTAGACAGCTTATAGATAAACTTATCAGTAAATAATTACAGATGTTTGGCAGAAGTGCTATAATGTATATACATGAATGCAACTGAACAAGCTCTACTAATTATCCTATCGACCACCTTAGCAGTTTTTCTAATATTATCTATCGCCATTGCCATTAAAGTTCTTCAAATCCTCAAGCACATTCGTAAAATTGTCGAAAAAGCCGAAAGTATCGCCGATAAAGCTGAGGCAGTTAGTGAATTCTTCCAAAACACTGCAGGGCCTGCCGCTGTAGTTAAACTTATTTCGAATATTATCCAATCTGTATCAAAAAATAACTCGTCAAATAATAAATCATCTAAATAGGAGGTTCATATGAACAAAGAAACAAAACGATTCGCAATAGGTTCAATAATAATGGCTGGAATCGGTTATCTCGCTGGAATACTTACAGCTCCTAAGAGTGGTAAAGAAACTCGTAAAGATGTGAAGGATGCTGCTGTTAAAGCAAAAATGCGAGCCGAAAAAGAACTAAAGAAACTTCATACTGAATTAACTAAACAGCTAGATCGTGCCAAAGAATTCGGCAAAAAACTACAAAAAGAACATAAGGACGACTTAGATAAACTGGTTACAGCGGCTAATAACGCTCGTATTAAAGCAAAACAAATGTTAACCAACATCCACGATGGTGATGCCGAAGAAAAAGATCTAAAGCAAGCGATAACTGACGTAAGCGAAGCAGTCGACTCACTGAAAACTTATCTTGATACAAACCAAAAATAGTTTTTTGTAGCTCGTTGTAATTATCATAAACACAACGACTAATGCTTGTATTTCCAGTATAATTGTAGCTATCAGTAAATTGTTTTAGGGAGTCGCATTAAATGGCCAAATCTGCACTAAGCAGTAGTGATTTTGTTCACCTTCATAACCACACCCAATATAGCCTACTAGATGGTTTAACTAAGGTTCCTGCTTTGGTTGACTATATTTCCGAACAAGGTATGAAAGGTGTAGCAATAACTGACCACGGAACGATGTCCGGAGCTATCGAGTTTTATACCAAATGCAAAGCCAAAGGGCTTAATCCGATTATTGGCATGGAAACCTATGTTGCTCCACGTAGGCACACCGACCGAGACCCTCAGAAGGACAAGAACCCTTATCACTTGATACTACTAGCCATGAACAATACGGGCTATCAGAACTTAATGCAACTGAGCTCGATTGCCAATCTAGATGGTTATTACTACAAACCCCGAGTAGATCATCAACTACTTGAACAATATAACGAAGGAATAATTGTACTAAGTGGTTGTATTGGGGGTGAAATTGGCGATCACCTTCGTAAAGACCAGTATGATCAAGCAAAAGAGATCGCCAGCTGGTATAAATCGGTATTTAAAGATAGATATTATTTTGAAATACAGGATCACGGCCATCCTGACCATCCATATAATTGGGTTGAACAAGAAAAAGTAAATAACCAAGTACTGAAGTTAGCTAAAGAGCTGTCTATCAAGGCAGTACTAACTTCTGATGCCCATTATCTAAAGCATAGTGACCAGGAAGCCCATGAAATACTACTATGTGTCCAAACTGGGGCATTTTTAACTGATGAAAAACGGATGAGCCTTAAAGATTTTGATCTGCATGTAGCCGAACCCAATAAACTAATTAAGCGTTGGGGTAAATCCAATCCAGAATTAATTGCAAATACCAAAGCTATCAACGACAGATGTGAAATAAATATTGAACTGGGGAAGATACTTATTCCCAAATTCGATGTTGGTAAATCAGAAACCGAAAAGTCGGTACTTGAGAAAATGGTATATAACGGTTTAGCCTGGCGCTATGGAGGCGTCAGTCGAAAAAGCTCGGAAAAACTAGATTTACGTGAATCAAAAAAGAAAGTTCCTAAAGATATACTAGAACGAGCAAAATATGAGCTTAGTGTTATAAACGATATGGGCTTCAACGGCTACTTTTTAATAATTTCGGACTTTATTAACTGGGGTAAAGATAAAGGGATCGTCTTTGGTCCGGGTCGGGGGTCAGCTGCTGGTTCAATAATCTCCTATGCTCTAAGAATTACCGAACTAGATCCATTAAAGTATGATCTACTATTTGAAAGGTTTTTAAATCCAGATCGTATCAGCATGCCTGATGTCGATATAGATATTCAAGATACTCGACGTAACGAAGTCATAGAATACTGCGTTGAAAAATACGGGAAAGAAAAGGTAGCCAATATTGTTACTTTTGGAACTATGGCCGCCCGAAATGCAGTTCGCGATGTCGCTCGAGTACTGCAAGTTCCCTACATTGAAGCTGATAGGTTATCTAAGATGATTCCGCCTCCAGTTCAAGGCCGTCATATACCACTACATAAATCTCTGGTTGAAGATACGGATTTGAAAATGG
>JAGQMX010000042.1 GCA_020428425.1 Candidatus Saccharimonadota bacterium
CATGTACCTCGCCTTTTTTAACTTCTAGGTTTAGTTTATTTAGGGCTCTAAACTTTCCAAAATCTTTTACTAAATTTTTTATTTCTATAATATTTTCTGATTTATCCATACCAATGATTATGCCTGATATTAAGCAGAATACAAAGCTAGTCGAATGATGAAATAATAACTTTGAACAGTTAAACTAATAATGGTTAAATGTACCTATACATACACAATATTAATACAGGAATATACAGTAAATGAATAAGAAAATAGTAATTGTTGGAGGTGGGTTTGCTGGAGTGCAGGCCGCAGTCCGACTGGCAAACCAAATTGGCTTTCAGGTGCAGCTTATAAGTCCACTATCTATCTTTGAATACCATGCGGCACTATATAGATCGGCAACTGGCCGCTCACCACTGGAAGTAGCAATTCCACTTGAGAAATTCTTTGAATATGCCAAGAACATCGAGGTAGTACAAGACAAAATTATTAAGATTGATCAAGATAAAAAGCAGATTGAAGGGAAGTTCGGGAAAAAGTATTCTTATGATGAATTGCTACTTGGCGTCGGAAATGTTACCGGATATTTTCACATACCTGGTGTTGAGAAGTATTCTTTTGGAGTTAAAAGTGTAGAGCAGGCACTAAAACTAAAAGAGCATTTACACAAAAATCTTAGTGAAAAAAAATATGAACATGCCTACGTCGTAGTTGGTGCTGGTCCGACTGGTGTAGAACTTGCCGCAGAGATGGCAAGTTATCTAAAATTTGTAGCTAAACGTCATAAAGTTCCGACAGATAAGTTTACTATATATTTAGTCGAGGCTGGGCCTAAAGTACTAGGCATGTTACCAAAGAAATTTACTGATAAAATCGAGAAAAGAATTAAGGCTCTGGGCATTAAACTTTACTTAAATACGGCTGTAGAATCAGAAACTAAGGAGTATGTAAATCTACCAGGTGAAAAGATTAAATCACGTACTGTAATATGGACAGCTGGTGTTCAACCCAATCCTTTGTTCGCAGAAAACGACATAAAGATGACCAAACGCGGCAGAGTTGAAGTAAATGAATATCTCCAATCTAGTTCACATGTTTATGTAATGGGTGATTCGGCTGCTACAAAGTATACCGGTATGGCCCAGACAGCAATTCATGATGCCAAATTTGTAGCGACCAATCTAATACGTGAGAGAAATAAAAAGCAGCCATTAAAGTATCGCCCTAAACGACCAGATTACGCTATTCCAGTTGGAGCTAGATGGGCGGCCGTCAAGAAAGGCAAAAAGAACTATTTTGGATTTATGGGTTGGATATTGAGACGATTAACAGACCTAAAGCTATACCGGCAGTTCCTTCCTATTGATAAAGCCCTGACAACTTGGCGTTATGGCTACGAGAAGTATGAAGTCTGTCCAGAGTGTAGTAGATAATCTAGCTAATCTGCAATTCGAATTACATCAGCAACTTGTTGACTGGCTTTCCGATTCACTTCCTCGATACTACTGATTGCCTCGATAATGATTGCTCCCATATCGTTACAAATATTTACGTAGTTCTCAAAAACTTGATTATGAAAGTCTTCGGACTGTTGTTCGTAGTAGTCTTGTACCTCAGCAGCCCGCTCTGCTACTCGACTAGGTCTGGCTGAAAGAAAAATGAGTAGGTCTGGGGTGAATCGATCACCAGCAGCAATTTGATTTATGGTCATTATTTGCTCAAGTGGAACTCCTTGGGCTCCTTGATAAGCGGCCCCAGAAATCCAGCTTCGATCAGAAATTACGTGTTGGCCGGTATCGAGTGTCGGGTTCACGACTGAGTCTATCAACTCAGCACGGGCGGCAGCATGCAGTAGAACATCAGTTGTAGTTGCTCTTTGTGCATTATTGTCTAACAATATATTTCTAATTTGCTCACCAACTTTTGTACCACCCGGCTCTCTTACAGGGAACAACTCAAATTGCTCAGCTAGCAGGCCAACTTGGGTAGTCTTGCCAACGTGCTCTCCACCTTCAATTACGATGTACCTACCTCTCTCTGTCATAACATAACGATAGCTTGGCTTTATCCTATATGCAAGCAGTAGCAATAAGAAACTAAAGTAGTGGTTATTAGTAATGTGCTATTCTTCAGTTATCGGCGGAGGCCTAAGTCCAATAGTGCTTCCAGCCTTTACTATTCCAGCAATAACAATCATTCCAATTTTTTTCATGTTGGTGAGTAGTGGATGGTTTTTTTCTTCTAAATATTGATCAAGCTCCGTAAATAACTCCAGACTTTCTTTATATTCAAGAGGACAGGGGTCAAATTCAACAAGTGGATCTATCCGATCATGCTCCATAAAGATTAATCTTTCTTAGAGTGCTACACCGTAAAAATTTTCTAGTAGTTTGTAAACTATATAGGCTGGCCAAACCATAGATTTAAGTAGTCCAGTAACAATTGCCCCAAATCCAACTGCGGCTTGAGTCCAGTAAATTATCGATCCTATAAAACCGACAAAATATAGGGCACCACTAGTTCCATGACTTGAATTTACTTTTGACTTCTTGCTCCATTGCTTCCAATCGTCAGCACCTGTAACTTTAGCTTTTATTTCAAACTCTGGATCCTTCGATTTTTTCTTTGGCATATTGTTCTCCTTGTTTATGGTTCTATTATACTAGTTTAGCCTAGATTCGCACTCCGAGATTAAAACACTGCTATTTTGTGCTATAATAACTCTTAAGCTTACAGATAAAGAGGAAGTTCCTACGTGGAAACAAACAAACGCTTTCAAACCAATAAAACAATACTAATAATTTTAGTTAGCCTACTATCTACTTTATCAGTACTAGGACTGACTCAAATTTTTCATCCAATTAGAGCTCATGCAGCTACTATTGACGTAGCTAGTGGTACAGATAGTGTAGCGGAAGATAGTAATTGTAGATTGTCTGAAGCAATAGAGAACATTAATGATCAAGCAGTTACAAATGCAGATTGCATAGCTGGAGATGGTATAGACGATACTATTATTCTTCCAGCTGGAACTATTACATTGTCTACTGACTTACCTGATATAAACCAACCATTATCCATAGAAGGACAAGGTATAGAAGATTCTATTATAGATAGTGATGGAACAAACGGTGGTTTTACTTTTAATAATCTAGGAGTTAGTTCAATATCAGGGTCAGTAGATGGACTATCATTAATCAATCCTGGTGATAATTCAAAATATGCGATTTATGCTAGCGGCTACTCCATTAGTATTACTAACATGGAAGTATATTCGGAAAATCCTAGTTATGTATCTTCTCAGATTATATATATAAATGGTGGCGGTTTTAGTTCAGCCTCTGTCAATATATCGGATATCTATGTTCATGATTTAGTAACAACTAGCGCTATTATTGGTGTGGCAGCTAAGTCAGGGGAAACGCTTAATGATATTGTTATTAAAAATAATACTTTTAGTGATGTCGAAATGTCACAAGGCTTTGCTATAGGCTTAACAACGTTTAATGATGGAGGTGATGTTGAAGGTTATATAGATAACAACACCTTCCAAAATATTGATTTTAGTGTTAATGGAGCGTTGATAGCCGCCACCCCGAACTCTTTTTCTGGAGACGGCCGGGTGAATGCAGTAGTTAGAAATAATACAATCAAATATACCATTCAACCATCTGCAACTTTTGCTATGATTTCACCTGTTGGTATTGCAGGTGCTGGATATACTTCAGATAGTTCAATTGAAGCACAAAACAACATATTTACTGCTAATACAACAGGCGATAAAGTAGCTTTAGTATGTAATGAATTCGCTTATGGTGGTGATGGTACAGAGATTACTTCCATCACCTCTCTCGGCGGCAACATCACTGATGATAACACTTGTTCTTCTTACTTCACTGACTCTACAGATATGAACAATGTATCTAATATTGCTTCTACACTAGGAAATCTAGGTGACTATGGTGGTAGTGTTCCCACGATACCCATATTATCCGATTCCCCTGCGATTGATGCAGGTGTAGTGATAGCTGGTCTAATTACCGATGCTCGGGGTATAACTAGGCCTAAATGTGTAACTTATGACTCGGGATCATATGAGTACGACGGTACTTGCCCAGTTATTAGTGATTTGCAAACTCTTTCATACATTGAGCCTGTTAAAGGCAAACTAGTAACCCTCTCTCTCCCCACCACAGTCACTAACGCTAGTGTATCTGCTATAGATCCCACTACAATACCTTCAGACGGTACACTAAACTATCCTGCCGGTCTCACTACCTTCCAGTTCGACACTACGCAAGGTAATACTGAAACAATAACTCTTTACTATGACCTACCAGGTGAACCTAGTGACTTCCAAGCTAGAAAGTACAACACTACAGACAAAACCTTCACAGATATATACGATGCATCAATAACTAGAACTACCTACCAAGGCAACTCAGTACTAGCCCTTTCCTATGACATAACAGACGGAGGAATACTAGACCAAGACAATGAAGCTAACGGAACCATAGTAGACCCTGTAGGCCTAGCTACTACTGAAGGGTTGGCGGATACGGGAATAGATACAAGCTATGTGGCGTTAATGGCTGTTGGCAGCTTAATAGCAGTGGGGCTAGTTGGTTTGAAGCAGAAATTAATAAAGATAACTGCAAAGAAATAAGATAGAATCTGAAACCAGTCCAATTTAACCTTAGAATCATTTGGATTAGTTTTCTCATGCACTAGATGTATACTGAGAATATGTGCGGAAGATATGGTATCTATGGCGATGTAACTGATGAGTATAGGTTAAAGCCGATATCCGGTTATAAGTTTAAGCCAAACTATAATGTTTCACCATCTCAGATAATGCCCGTAATCCTTCAAAAGGATGGAAATAAACAGTTGGAATATATGCAATGGGGTATTCACAGGGTAGTTGGACCCGACAAAGAAAAAGACATTATTAACACTCGATCAGATAAAGCCTTGGGTAGGTTTTGGGGGAAGACTATTCGGGAACACCGTTGTCTAATTCCAGCCAATGGATTTTACGAATGGCAAACTACATCGAAGGGTAAAACTCCGTTTTGGATACATCCAAAAAATGCTGGCATATTTTCTTTTGCCGGAATTTATAGCACAGACAATGAGGGTAGAAAGCAGTACTCCATAATGACAACTGAACCGAATAGAGAGATGAGTGAGATACATAATAGAATGCCAGTGATTCTAGATAAACAGGAAGAAGATTCTTGGCTGTTTGCAGAAGATAAGGATACTATAGTTGAGTTTTTGCATCCTTATCATGATGGGGGATTAGCTTTAGTTCAGGTATCAACAGATGTAAATAATCCTAGGAATAATAACTCGACTTTATATCAGCCTGTAAAATCATGATTGATTAATCTAGTTAGTTAAAGCTAGCTTGATTATGGTAGAAATTGTAGGGTTTTAATAACTAGTATATTGAAGTCATCAATAGCATCTGGATAATCTGGCTGTATGTTATAGGCTGCGGTGTAGGTTCGGTTATTTGTGTAGAACATATAGACCACTGTTTTGTCACCTTTACTTGGACCAATTCCAGCACTATCGCCACTATATGTTCCGGTTTGTTTTATGCCTTGAACGTCTCCTATCGTTACGCTTTCTGTGGCTAGATCTGAGTAATCTGCTTTTTTCAGTTTTGAGTCTTCAAGGTTATTTCCTTCGTTTGAATAAATAGCTATTTGTCCACCTGAATCAGATGCGCATTTACCAACAGCATTATCGTTAACTCCTAGTAGAAATATGTTTGGTGAGCATAGCTCAGGATTCGATGCAGTTGACCAATCACTAGGGTACTTAATAGAAAATTTTCCAACTTCGCTGGTGTATTTAACCCAAGATTCTGTAGGATCTGCTTCAGGTGCAGGCTCCGTATCAGTTTCACTAGAAGTTTGGCTGACTGTATTCTCTGTTGAGGTAGATGAGTCTTCGCCTCTATTATTCCACACATACCATCCAACTCCGCCAAGCACACCAATTATTACTAGAACTAATAGGCCTCCTAATATACCGAAGCCTTTTTGATTATTATGTATTTTCATGCCCATCCTTTAGTATCTTTTTCATATTTTATGACAATTTAATTATACACCTAAAGTATATAATGGAATTTTTGTACTATTAAACAGACTTTGAAAAATATTATAGAATTAAATTATCTAGCCTATAGTTTGTTCTATACTTCTAATTTGTAGTTTGAGTGTCGGTTGACTGAGTGCCCGAAGACGGGGTATTCGTTGAAGGAGTGTTACTTCCGGATGTTCCACTATCTGTATCCGTGCCGCTGTCAGGCGTAGCTGGTTCTGTCTCAGTTTCGGTAGTAGTATTTTGTTGGTTGTCCTCTAGCTGAGAATTAACACTATCTCTAGTGTCTTGAACATTTTGTTGTCCAGTTTCGATTGCATCATTTGCATTTTTTTCTGCTTGATCCTGTCGGTATAAATAACCGATACCCGCTCCTATCATCAAAGCTAGAATAACTACTAGCACTACTACTATCCAATTAGTTGATTTTTTGGCGGTCTTTTGGTCGTTATCCATGTGTATCCTTCTCATTATTTTGTTAGCTATATTGTATCATCGAAACAGAATATTCAAGTATTTAGTGTCTTTAAATACGACACCTATTACTGCTTGTAGGAATGGGTGATAATGTTGGTTAAATAAAATAGCTACAAACAGATACGCTTTAAATATTGCACCAATACTCCTATTGATGAGAATTATTTACTGATGTATAATCCAGAGTAAACATAAGGGAAAACAATGGACAATCAACAGTATGAAAGTGATGCTAGCAAGACACCTATAACTGGGGTGATTAACAATAGTTTTATTAAAAAAATATATACTCGTAAAGTACGATCGACTTTAAAGAAAAAAACTTTTTGGATTGGTGTTACCAGCGCAGTAGTCATTGTAGCTTTGTTATTTGGTCTGCACAAAGTTAGCTATAACAGCGGATATGACGCTGGCTTAGAAGAGGGAAAGAAAAGTGCATCTCTTAGCAACTCTTTCGGTAATTTACAAAATCCCTTCCAACTGGTTAGCGGCACTGTTGCTGATATAAATAATGATCATATTACAGTAGACACAAGTCGTGGGCAGAAACAGTCCGTCAAGTTAACTGACGAAACACGTATTACTAAAAAAACAGAAAATTTGTCCAGAGATAGTATAAAAAAAGGTACTAAAGTATCAGTATTTACTAAGGGTGAACAAGACGATTTGACAGCAACTCGTATAGTTATTCGAGATTAATAAACTTTTGTAGCAGTATATGTTATCGATCGGCGGTGTTTGGCATTCCAGTCGTAGCGGTGGATATGTTTAGGTCAAACCTGTTATGCATGATAAAATATTAGTAAGAATTACAGGGGAACGTATAAGCTAATGATACGTAAATATACGACAAAAATTGTATCTATATTTAAACATTATTTTCATTTCCATTTTGCACGTGCTAAATTCCGGTATCTGTTGCGTTATAAATACTATTTCTTTCCATTTTTTCTAGTATTAGCTACCATATTAGTTACCTTTATTATACTTAGTTTTCCAGGGACAAATTTTTCTTTTTTCAACATAATCTTGAATAGTAATATTATTGATAACTCATTAGTTTCTTCAATATTTGTTTTAATTTTAGTTTTCGCCACAGGAGCCTATTTATTAATAGATTATAACTTACATAAATTGCCGTTACAAAATGAAGATTCTGAGCTTAAGTATAGTTTTTTCCACCATTTAAAAGTTACTACTATCCCACTCCTTAAATTTAAATGGCAGCCTTTAACTTATGTATTTGCCATGTCAGCCATGTCTCTTACTGCAGTTATAATTACTACCTCTTCAGTAATTAGTTTGACGAATGCTGCTCCTGGTACTCTGACGGTAAGTATCAATCAAAAGTCTGGTACAACTGACCCGAATCCATCATATACTTCAGTCTTTGAAGTTGTTTTTTCCGAAGCCATAGATGAAACGACTTTTACAGATGCTGATATTACATTGGGTGGTACTGCACCAGGACAAACAGTACAATCTATAACAGAATCTGGTAGCTTTGATAATACCACCTACGATATTCGAATAGAGGCCACTTCAGCAGGTACTATTCAGCCGACTATAGCTCAAGAGTTAGTAGTTGCTGAAGCTGACGGAGCTAATACTAACCAAACCTCTAGCTCAACAGATAATACGGTAACTTATGATGAGACTTATGCTCCTGATGAATTTGTTACTACCTGGAAGACGGACAATCCGGGGACGTCCGGTTCTACTTCCATTACTATTCCTACCTTTACCGGAGAAACATATAGCTATGATGTGGACTGGGATAACGATGGGGTTTTTGAGCAGACTGGTATAACTGGAAATGTTACGCATGACTATGGAGCAGCTGGGACATATATAGTCAGAGTCAAAGGTACATTTCCGCGTATTTACTTTAATCACGGTGGAGATAAAGATAAAATATTGACCATTGAACAATGGGGCACCAACGCTTGGGCTAGTATGGAAAAATCATTTAGTAGTGTTTCGAATTTATCGATACCAGCTACCGATGCACCTAATATGAGTAATGTTACAGAAATGAAATCTATGTTCAGTAGTGCAACAAACTTCAATTCAGATATTGGACACTGGGATGTCAGTAACGTTGCCAATATGCAGAGTTTATTCTTTGGTGCAACATCCTTCAATCAAAACATTGATAGCTGGGATGTTGGCAATGTAGAAACCATGTATTTTTTGTTTAATGGTGCTACTACCTTCAATCAACCTTTAAACAATTGGGATGTAAGTAGTGTTCTTAACATGAATGCAATGTTCTGGACTACTACATCCTTCAATCAACCTTTAAACAATTGGGATGTCAGCAATGTTACTGATATGGGGTCAATGTTTGTTAGCGCAACGTCTTTCGATCAACCATTGAATAGCTGGGACACCAGTAGTGTCTTGACTATGGGTCTGATGTTCAGTAACGCAAGCTCATTTAACCAAGATATCAGCAATTGGGATGTTTCAAACGTGGGCTCCATGGCTAGTATGTTTAATGGTGCCTCGTCTTTCAACCAACCACTTAGCAACTGGGATGTATCTAGTGTGCTTAATATGTATGCTATGTTCGGTGGTGTTAGTAGCTTCAATCAGTCACTAGCAAATTGGGATGTCAGTAACGTTACCAATATGCAGTATATGTTATCTAATACTGAGCTTTCTTTATATAATTATGATTCTACTCTAGATGCTTGGTCAGATTTAACTTTACAATCTAATGTTACTTTCGATGCTGGAACCAGTTCATATTGTTTAGCAGCCGCACAGAGGCAAAGCATAATAACGACATATGGTTGGACAATAAATGATAGTGGAGAAGAATGTTTACCATCGGCTGTAACTACAAAAGATGCTACTGAAATTGCCCAGGATTCAGCTGTACTTAATGGTGTTGTATATCCGAGCGATGCCTCAGAGCGAGGGTTTGAATACGGTGCTGACACTAATTATGGCCAAACGCTAGAAGATAGTTCTGATATCAACTACTCATCTTTTACTAAATGGGGATCGGAAGGTTCAGGAAATTCTCAGTTTTCAGCCCCTAGTGGGATTACTACAGATAGATATGGAAATGTTTATGTTGTTGATCGTGATTTATTTACAGTTAAGAAATTTGATGCTGACGGTAATTATATAACTCAGTGGGGTAGCGAAGGTACGGCTGATGGACAGTTTACTCTACCTTTTTCGATAGCAACTGATAGCCTGAATAACGTATATATTTCAGATATTTCGCAAAAAAATATTCAAAAATTTGATGCTGACGGTAATTTTATTACTAAATGGGCAGGTCCGACGTATTCACCTTATGGGATAACAATAGATGAAAACGATAATGTATATGTAACAAATTACTATAGCGTGATTAAGTATGATTCGGATGGTAATCAGTTACTTACGTGGGGGACACAAGGATCAGGTAATGGTCAATTCGTAGTCGCCTATGATATAGCATCCGATAAGAACGGTAATATATTTGTAAGTGATGTTAATAACCAAAGGATTCAAAAGTTTGATACTGATGGAAACTATATAACTAAATGGAGTTCATCTACCTATATGTTAGCCACTAATGCATACGGACAAGTATATACTTATGATGTATTACCCAGCGGGGATGGAATAAAGCAATATAGCGGGGATGGAGTACTGCTTGGAGAGTGGGGGTCAGCAGGATCTGGCGATGGTCAGATGGATGGTATTGGTGGGATGACTGTTTCTGATAATGACATTTTTTATGCTACAGATACAGGTAACTACCGAGTCAATGCATTCGCTGGATCTATTTCTGTAGATCTTTCAGATCTAGATTGTGGTACGACCTATCATTACCGGGCCTATGCTATAAATAATAGCGTAACTAGTACAGGTGAAGACTCTTCATTTACGACTCTAGACTGTCCGGACGAAGACCCAGATGCATTTATTCTCCAAGTAAAAACCGACAACCCTGGAGATTCGAATTCGACATCAATAATTATCCCGACTGTTTCCACGGGTTACGATTACGATGTAGATTGGGATAACGACGGAATCTATGATGAACTTGGTATAACTAGTAGCGCAGTACATGATTACGGTGTGGCTGGAACCTACACCTTAAGAATTAAAGGAACCTTTCCTCAGATATATTTTAATGATAGTGGCGATGAAGAAAAAGTACTAGATATTATTCAGTGGGGCACAAGTCAGTGGCGAAGTATGGAAAATGCTTTTTTTGGAGCAACTAACTTAACGATTTCAGCTACCGATGCGCCCGATTTATCCTTAGGTTTGGGTATTCCTATGGACCATATGTTCGAAGATGCTAGCTCATTGAATCAGCCCATTGGCAACTGGGATGTTAGCAATGTGACCAGTATGGAAAGCATGTTCCGAGGTGCTACATCTTTCAATCAATCTCTAAACAATTGGGATGTCAGCAACGTAACAACTATGCGTGACATGTTCCGTGACACCACTTATTTCAACCAGCCATTAAATAATTGGAACGTTGGTAATGTGATTGATCTGGATAATATGTTCTTTGCTGCTAGTTCTTTCAACCAGCCATTAAATAATTGGAACGTTGGTAATGTGACTGAGATGTGGGGTACCTTTCGAGATGCAAGCTCTTTCAATCAATCTCTAAACAATTGGGATGTCAGCAATGTAACTAGAATGGAATACTTGTTTAATGGTGCATCAGTATTTAATGGAGATTTGAATAATTGGGATGTCAGCAATGTAGTTTATATGAACAGTCTATTTAGCGAGGCTTCATCTTTCGATAAACCTTTAGATGAATGGGATACAAGTAGTGTTATAAATATGGAACGGATGTTTTGGGGCGCTAGTTCTTTTGATCAACCTCTAAATAGTTGGAATGTAAGTGCTGTTACTGAAATGGACGGTATGTTCGGAGGTGCCACGTCTTTCAATCAATCGCTTAGTAGTTGGGACGTAGACAGTGTTGAAGTTATGAATTTTATGTTCTATGGCGCCACTTCTTTCAATCAATCTCTAAACAATT
>JAGQMX010000001.1 GCA_020428425.1 Candidatus Saccharimonadota bacterium
CTTTTCTGTAATATGCATCATAGTAGCCACTGGTAAGTACGTAGGTCCCGATTAGAATACGCCTGGTAGCTTCGGCGCCAAAACCATCTGTCCTAGACGAAACGTAGCTAGAATCAAGATCATTCGCAGATTGAGCACTATAACCAAACCTCTGGCCATCGTATCGACTTAGATTACTGCTAATTTCGGCCGGTACTAAAATGTAATAAGTTGGAACCGAGTAATCTAAACTAGGCATATCAACATCCTCAATAGCTATACCTTGGGCTTTTAGTTGGCTAACAGTTGAGTCAAATGCTGTTTTGACTTCACTGGAAACACCCTCACCGTCATATTGTTTAACCACACCTATTCTAAGCTTACTTAAGTCTGTTGTTTTTACTTCTGTATAATTTTGCTCTTTTTCGATAGTCGTGCCATCGAGAGGGTCTTTCCCGGACATTATTTCAACCAGTAGTGCGAGATCTTGACTGCTATTAGTAAGGATACCGACAGTATCAGTGCTGCTTGCCATAGCAATAATTCCACTACGACTTAGAAGACCATAAGTAGGTTTGAAACCAATACAACCGCTAAAACTAGCTGGCTGACGACTTGAACCACCAGTATCTGTACCTAGAGCAAAAGGTACAATTCCTAATGCTACTGCAGCAGCTGAACCCCCAGAGGATCCTCCGGGAACTTTCTGTTTATCTACAGGGTTTAGGGTTGGGCCAAAATCGCTATTCTCGGTACTACCACCGTGCCCAAAAGCATCTAAATTGGCTTTAGCAATACAGATGGCTCCTTCGGTTTCTAGTTTCTCAATTACTGTAGCCTGATATGGAGCTTTAAAGCCTTTCAGAATATTACTTGCAGCTGTTGTTTCGCCACCAAATACTAAAAAGTTATCTTTTGCAATAAACGGTATTCCAGCTAATCTGCCAAGATGCTCTTTGTTTTTAACCTTATTATCTATTTCTTTTGCTTTAGATATCGCCTGTTTTTCGAGGATGGATATTACACTAAAATATTCGGTATTCTGCTGTAGCGCATCCAGGGACTGATTAACTAATGATTCGGCAGTCTGCTTACCACTAACAACCGATTCCCTAAGGGTAGTTAAATTATCCCAGCTCATAGAACTTTCCGAACTTTTATCTGATTCCCGTCTGTTTGCGGTACATTATCTAGTATTGCTTTGCGGTCTATACCATAATCTTGGACTTTATCCTGACGCATTACATTTGTTAGCCCAGTTACTTGACGAGTAGGCTCTAAGCCTTCAGTATTCAATTCATTCAGTTTTTCTACAAAATTCAGAATTTCATCTAGATCCTTTTTGAAGTGTTCAACTTCTTCGTTAGATAAGGATAGCTTGGCAAGCTTTGCCAAATCTAATACATCGTTGTCTGTTAATTGGGCCATTCCTAACAGTATACCAAATGATAGGCTTAATAAGCGAGACTAAGAATAGATATTCTACAATATTATTTACATATATAAATATTCCCGTTATGATTATAGTAATCAACCTGGGGTTTTATGAAAACTTTTAGACCTGAACAATCACCATTAGAAGATCAGATCGTAGATTCAACACTGCCATTACCTAATGATTATTATTTCCCAGATTTCCAGGTTCCAAATTCTACAGTTCGAAATTACGTTACAGATATTAAAAAACCCTGTGCACACGTAAATGGTGAGGTTCACACCGATGGGGTGGTAACTACGGATAATCATAGTTATGCGGTTGTAAGAGGTGTACCTTATGAACCGAGGACTGAGATATCACTTGGCATGACGACTGCTTGGTGGACAAGCCCTAGGGGACATAACCGCCATACTGTTGAGCATTTTATGAGGTTAGGTATCCCAATAGTATCCATAGGAGCTGAAGGCAGCTATAGAGCAAAAATAAATTCAGAATCTCGTAGGGATATAGATAGATTTAGTAATGTTTCACTAGCTACTAGTGCTCATAACTTTCACGAAATCCTTGATTACAATGATGAACTTAATAGCGAACAAGATTATAGCTATCAAAACCTTATTCTACTAGGAGAATCAAGAGGCGGTATGGTCGGCACTGGTATCGCAGCTTTCGCCGACTACCACGATAGAAATATTGTATATTCGGATTTAACAGCACCTTGTTTCCCAGATAAACTGTCATTAAGTGAACTACCGGAGATGTCAGCCCAGCTTTTATCTGAGCCAGTACAGTTAGTTAAGTTGGTTGGTAGTCTGACGTTGCGTCATTTAATCCATTACCCACCAACCCTTGATTTGCATCCCCAGGCGGTGGCTATGAATATCGCTACTTTACCAACTCTGCTCAGCGGACAGGCAGGTGAATTGGGAAAGCATATTCCCAAAAACCACAATATGCACATCACTACTTTCCATGATGATATTGTTAGTAACCCGAAGCGCTGGGAAGAAATATATGCCGATCACCCCAATGTTCGAATTAAGCGTATTGACGGTGCCCATCTGACTATTGCCCATAGTTCAACGCTTGGCTATATCGAGTCAAGAATATTTAGTTTGTTAACGGAGATTGATAGAACAAATACGATGGATCCTGATAAATTAGATTTTACTCATGTTCATCTTGATGATAGTGATATTCAACAATAATTTTTGGCGAATGATTTCATGACCTCATTTAATATCACTCTAAAGTTTATCTTTTATCCGCTGAATTGTATCCCGTAGGTCTGCGGCCTTCTCGAATTCTAAGTTTGCCGAAGCAAGCTCCATCTGAGCCGTAAGTTCTCTGATTATTTGGGGATATTCATCTTTTGGTATTTTACTTAGTTTAATCTTGTCATTATTATCTTTATCTTGACTATGATTCATAGTTTCTTCGATCGACTTCTTTATGCCTTCAGGAGTAATGCCGTGGTCTTTATTGTATTTGATCTGGATCTCTCGACGATGATTAGTCAGATCGATAGTTCGCTGCATACTACCGGTTACTTGGTTGGCATACATTATTACCCGCCCGTTTAAATGTCGGGCTGCACGTCCGACAGTCTGCGTGAGAGCTTGCTGGCTTCTTAAGAATCCTTCCTTGTCGGCATCAAGTATAGCTACTAAACTGACTTCTGGCAGGTCTAAACCTTCGCGCAGCAAGTTTATGCCTACCACTACATCATAAACACCTAGTCGGAGGTCTCTTAAGATATCTGTCCGGTCTAGGGTATCGACATCACTATGCAAATAGGCGACTTTAATGTTCAGATCTTTAAGATAATCGGTCAGTTCTTCACTCATGCGCTTTGTAAGGGTGGCGACAAGAGCCCTTTGACCTTTACTGGTTGTACTACGAATTTCTGCAATTAG
This sequence comes from Candidatus Saccharimonadota bacterium, assembly GCA_020428425.1. Taxonomy (GTDB): domain Bacteria; phylum Patescibacteriota; class Saccharimonadia; order Saccharimonadales; family AWTP1-31; genus JAGQMX01. The sequence goes on from JAGQMX010000001.1 coordinate 3,334, forward strand.
ATCATCGATCTGGCCTTTAAGAGGCCGAATCTCTATAGGTGGGTCAATTAGGCCAGTTGGACGGATAATCTGTTCTATTGGCTCCCCAGATCGACTTAATTCATATTCAGCCGGAGTTGCACTGACATAAACTACATTATTTATGTGTCTTTCAAATTCAGTAAAGGTTAGAGGTCGGTTATCTAGAGCACTAGGTAATCTAAAGCCGTGTTCGACTAATACTTCTTTTCTCGCTCGATCACCGTTATACATTCCTCTAATTTGGGGTATTGTCATGTGAGATTCATCAATGAACATCAAAAAGTCGTCAGGATAATAATCTAGTAAGGTGGCAGGTTGTTCACCAGGTTCTCTATCGGTAAGATATCTACTATAGTTTTCGATACCTTTTACAAAGCCGGTTTCTTCCAACATCTCTAGATCAAAATTGGTCCTTTGCTGAATACGTTGAGCTTCTAGTAGTAAACCATTCTTTTTAAAAAACTTTGTTCGCTCATCTAGTTCGTCTCGGATGCTACCGAGCGCGACTTTTAGTTTTTCGAAAGGGGTAACGTAGTGAGAACTTGGGAATATTTTAAGGCTAGTTTTTTCTTTGAGGATTTCACCAGTCAATGGATCGATTTGAGTTATTCGATCAACTTCATCTCCGAATAGTTCTATCCGGTAAGCTACCTCCTCGCCTGAGGGAAAAATATCTATTACATCACCGCGAACTCTGAATATCCCTCTGTGAAAATCTATATCGTTTCTCTGATACTGAATATCGGTAAGTTGCCTTAGAAGTTTGTCTCGAACTCGGCGTTCCCCTTTTCTTATAGATACTGCCAGACCACCGTAATCTTCAACCGACCCAATACCGTATATGCAGCTTACACTAGCTACAATAATTACATCTTTCCTAGATAGTAGCGCATCGGTGGCGGCATGCCTCAGGCGGTCGATTTCTTCATTAATCTGGCTATCTTTTTCTATATAGGTATCACTGCGTGCGATATAGGCTTCCGGCTGATAATAATCGAAATAACTTACGAAATAATGTACGGCATTATCTGGAAAAAATTGCTTAAATTCGTTGTATAACTGGGCGGCAAGGGTTTTGTTATGGCTTAAAACTAAGGTAGGTTTTTGGGTTTGTTGGATAACATTGGCCATCGTAAAGGTTTTACCCGATCCTGTAACACCAAGCAGGGTTTGCTCACTTTTCCCACTCCGAAGCCCTTTCACGAGGGATTGGATTGCCTTTGGTTGATCGCCGGTTGGTTTATACTCACTATTTATCGAAAACTTCGCCATCCTAACAGTTTACACTAAAGCTATTGTCTCTGGTAGATGATATAGGCGATGTATATACTTATGCATAAATTCGACGGTATGGCCTATTTTGTTTGTTTAATTCTTTAGTGAGCTTAGCCATAACAGATTGGGCGTCATCAGCAAAAAATACTTGTTTTTCGGGTATTCGGTCAGCAGCAGTTAGTAGATCGAGAATATCTGTAATTTCATTACTAATACCCCCTGCACCCATAATAAAGCCAATTGGGGTATCGGTCTCTATGGCTATGGTAAATTCATGCAGAGTTCCCATTCGACCCCCAATGCTAATAACAGCATCAGAACTATTTATTAAAAGTGAATCACGACCTACGTAGTGCAAGCCTGTAAAAAGAATAGTGTCATAGTGTTCGGTCGGTAGACGATACTTCAGAACATGTTCAATTTTACTAGAAGCTGGACTAATACCAACGCTCATTTTACCGCCGGCTTTTTTGTAAGCCTCAGCTGCAATATTTGGTAAACCAATAGTAGCTCCTGTCAGGAGTGAATGGCCTTCTTTGGCAATTACTTTGCCAGCTTCTCTAGCTAAATGAGACCCTTCTTCGACGCTTTCACCTCTCGATGCTCCAGATACACAAATTTGATACATTTAAAATTCCACCATTTTCGTTTCACTTATTTTGCCATCTAATTGTTCTATTATTTCTTGCTCAAAACTAGATTGACCAAGATATTGGAGTAGTAACTCATTCCATAAACTGTCTCGGAAATATGATGTTGAATGGCTGCCAAATTCTAGTTTATTACAAAAGCTAACGGCATTATCCATAAGACTAAGTGGAACTATACTGTTCGGGTATAGTGCGGCTACATAATCTAAATCTTCCCAAAACTTTAAGGCTGGTTCTATCCAATACAGTACTGATTCAGCCTTTCGCCAATACAGATCATCTGCTTGAATATGTGGTTCAAACAATTCAGGATATGCTAGATGCTCTTTGTTGCCATAGTGGCGTTGCACTACTTTCCATGGAATAGGCTGACCCTCTAGGCGTATAAAGTTATCTGGATCCTGCATCGTGATTTCTATTAATTGCTGGCTGAAGTCAGGGTGCATTTGATGCATCTTTGTAATCGCACTATACGACCTGACTTCATTAATGAAATGAAGCATCAATGGCATTAGAGTAATTGCTAAGCCTGGTAGATTTCTAACTGGCAAAGGTAAGTTGGCAATAACACCGTGTTCTTTAATAACAACTACGTTGTGATGTTTATCAGATATGTATTTTTTGTAGCAGTCGGCTAGCTTCTTGTTCTTAATAACCGATATTTTGATCTGCCGATTTTCGAAATCACTGGGCTGAAGTTTCTTATATGATTTTATGAATTTCTTGTTCCAGGTATTAGTCTCGCAAATTCGGGCGTACGTTAACAGATTTTCCACTTTTTCGCGCTTTAACATAGAATCTAGAGATTTATAGCCTAGTGCTGACTTTACTTTTTTAGGAGGACATTCTTTGAGCAGCTTCTTTGCAACACTCTTTTTTATAGCCCATGATTTAGACGGAATAGGTAAATCGTATATTTTCTTGATAATCACTGACATCTGCTTGGAGACTGATTGATCTTCAGTTAATCCGATCTTATCCGATAGGAATTTATTATGGAGAGCGATCATAGACTGTAATCCTCTATATAGTTCGTTATCTGTTGTGTCATTGGGATCTAGACCAATTTCTCGTATTTTTCGGTATACGCTTCCCTGAATTTTCGAAGTTAAACTAACGTCAACAGATGGGTTGCCAGACTTATGCTCAAGATTGCTGATTGCAATACTAAAATCAGGTTCTTTGGCATTTAATAACTGGGATATAACTCGTGACATAAACTTGTTATTAGATTATCACGTATTAACTTAAGCTTAAAGACAAAATCAGATCATTTTTGATTGTTTTATCGATAAGCATATGCAACAATATAGGGAGTAAAAACTATAAAAGGTGGATTATGGCAATAGATGTTCTCTCAGTCGGTGATATCGTAACAGATGCTTTTATTAAGATGTTCGATGATCAGGCACATACTTTTGAAGATAAAAATGGAAAATGGATAGCAAT
>JAGQMX010000043.1 GCA_020428425.1 Candidatus Saccharimonadota bacterium
TGGAATGGTTGAGATAAGAAACGTTGTACACGACGTGCTCTAGCTACAGCTAATTTATCATCTTCTGATAACTCTTCCATACCTAAGATTGCAATAATATCTTGCAGGTCTTTATACCTCTGCAATATTCTTTGAATTTCTCTAGCCACATTATAGTGTTCTTCACCGACAATTTCTGGATCTAGAATTGTCGAGCTCGAGTCTAGGGGATCGACTGCTGGATACAATCCTTGCTCTGTTAGTGCCCGGTTTAAGACAATTGTCGAATCCAAGTGAGCGAAGGCTGTAGCCGGAGCTGGGTCAGTAAGGTCATCGGCTGGAACATACACCGCTTGCACTGAGGTAATTGAACCGGTTTTAGTACTGGTAATCCGTTCCTGCAGGGCACCCATTTCCTGAGCTAAGTTCGGCTGATAACCTACCGCCGACGGTAGTCTTCCTAGTAGGGCAGACACTTCGGCCCCAGCCTGGGTAAACCTAAAGATATTATCTACAAATAACAAAACATCTTTTCCTTCATCACGGAAGCCTTCAGCGATAGTCAATCCGCTCAGTCCTACACGCAAACGAGCACCAGGAGGTTCATTCATCTGACCAAACACTAGAGATGTCTTATCTAAAACACCAGATTCTTCCATTTCGTAGTACAAATCATTTCCTTCACGTGTTCGCTCACCAACACCAGCGAACACACTGGTACCACCATGCTCTTTAGCAATGTTATTGATTAACTCGGTGATAAGTACAGTTTTACCAACACCGGCACCACCAAATAATCCAACTTTTCCACCTTTAGTTACCGGGCAAATCAGGTCAATTACTTTAATACCTGTTTCTAGTATTTCTGTTGTACCAGACTGTTCGTCAAGACTAGGTGGCTGACGATGTATAGGCGATCGCTTCTTGAACTCATTTTTCTTGCCATCAATTGGATTACCTAGAACGTTAAACATTCGGCCCATAGTTTCTTTTCCGACAGGTACGCTAATAGGAGCACCAGTATCTACAACAGTCGTTCCACGTTTAAGTCCATCAGTACTACCTAGAGCAATAGCTCGGACGCTACTTTCACTTAGGTGTTGGGCAACTTCGAACACTAATGTTTCTTTTCCATTCTCGGCAGTTATAGCATTGAAGATCGCTGGTAGGTGACCTTCGGGGAATTCAGCATCAATAACGACACCAACAACTTGGCTAATCTTTCCGTTCTTAGTTTTTTGAGCTACTGCCATTATCTTTCTCCTCTATAAATATTAACAAATTCTTTCATAATTACTTAGTCCCCGGCTGTACGAATAAAGTATGGTCTATCCCAATATGCATTGCATCAGTCATTCGACTGGCGTAATCTTCAGACCAAATCTCTGTAGCATAATCTAGAGGGGATACTCTGGACGCGTCGATAGTTAATAGCCGCCTATAAACCAGATGTGGATAAGAATCTGTGTCAAATCCATCATGAATCGCCATGTAGCCAATAGTACTCGCTAATTCCTCAATTTGCATCTGATCCTGTTCTGGGAATAAAGATAATTGTCCAATATTCGGATTTTTACTTGTAACTGCTGATATATCAGGGCTGTATAAATAATGGCAAGACATATCTTCAATCCGTCCGGCAGCCCGATAAACTATAAATGAAGATATTAACCTAGTATTACTCTTTAAACCGCCAGCTAAATCACTTAACATATCCTCTAAAACAGGTTTTCTGGCTTCTATATTTCTAATAAATTCACTCATTTCATGGCCTCCGCTCCCCCAGAAATCTCAGCCAATTCTTGGGTAATTGCAGCTTGCCGAGCAGTGTTAAATGCCAGCGTAAGATCTTCAATAAGGTCGGTAGCATTATCTGTCGCACTCTTCATGGCCATCATCCTCATCGATTGCTCGCTAGCACTAGATTCCATAAAGGCTTGGTTTAATTGAGCCTCTACCAGACGTTCAGTAATGCTATCTAGCACTGCTTTTGGTGACGGTTCAAAAACTGCTAGTTCCAGGTCATCAGAAATGGGGACGTCAACTGCTGCGGCAGGTAGTAAACGCTCGACAGTAACAACTTGGTTAATGCTAGATTTGTAATCGGTAAAAGTTACATCGACTACATCAGATTCAGCATTTTTGAAAGAGGTCAATATCATTTCCAGTATCGGTCGGATGTCATTTGCCGATGGATGATCGGGGAAGGACTGGAACACAGCCAATACTTCAACGTGCTCAAAACGAACAATAAACTTGGCACCTTGTTTTCCGATAACAATCGCCTGACTACCAATCCCTTTTTCTTTGTCTTCCATTAATTCCTTGGTTAATTGTCGAAGCACATTACTATTATAAGCGCCGGCTAATCCACGGTTGCTAGTAACAACTATGTGCAGTCTGTTTTTTAGCGGACGATTTGCATACAAAGGATGTATCCTAACATCGGTTAGCTCGCGAAGCCTAGTTAGAATTTGGGTAGCAAGATCCCGGTAATCACGACTCTTTAAAGCCAATTCCTGAGCCCGGCGCATTTTAGAAGCACTTACCAATTCCATGGCTTTTGTGATCTGTTTGGTGTTCTTTACAGTACCAATCCGACTTTTTAACTGCTGTCTACTAGCCATTTGTTATTTCCTTAAATCCTTCGGCCACATCTTTAGCAACTTTCATCACAGTTTCCTTAGTTTTTTCGTCTGGCTTAGCACCTTTATTAATCTCAACTGTTAGTTTCTTGTGCTCTGTCGACATTAGATGTAGTAATTTAGCTTGAGCTTCCTTTATATTTTTTACAGGAACACTGTCAAACGCACCATTTGTGGCAGCCATAAGTGAAACTGTCTGTTCCCAAATGCTATAGGGGGTATATTGAGGCTGTTTCAATAGTTCAGTTAATCGTTGTCCACGTTCAATCTTTTGTTTAGTCTCAGTGTCCAGGTCGCTACTAAACTGAGCAAAAGCTGCCAATTCTCTAAATTGAGCCAGATCAAGTCGAAGACTACCGGCTACACTTCGAACTGCCTTAGTCTGGGCCGCACCACCGACCCGAGATACTGACAGACCTACCGATACTGCTGGTCGAATACCTTGGTTAAATAGATTTGTTTCCATAAATATCTGACCATCAGTTATCGAAATAACGTTGGTTGGAATAAATGCTGATATATCTCCGGCTTGAGTTTCAATAATTGGTAGGGCAGTTAAACTTCCACCTCCCTTAGCATCACTCATCTTGGCCGATCGTTCCAGTAATCGACTGTGTAGATAGAAAACATCTCCTGGATAGGCTTCTCGACCTGGAGGGCGACGAAGCAGTAAGGACATCTGACGGTAGGCAACTGCATGTTTTGAAAGATCATCATACGTTATTAAGGCGTGCTTACCATTATCTCGAAAATATTCACCCATAGCGGCACCAGAGTAGGGAGCCAAGAACTGTAAACTAGCTGGGTCAGAGGCACTGGTCGCTACTACGATAGTCTGATCCATTACACCATCGCGTTTCAAACGTTCTACAATCCGAGCAACTTTACTCATCTTTTGACCAATTGCAACGTAAATATTTATAACACCAGTTTTCTGACGATGTTGGTTGATCATAGTGTCGATGGCGATTGCCGTCTTACCAGTCTGCCGATCCCCAATAATAAGTTCACGCTGACCTCGACCAATAGGGACCATCGAATCAATAGCAACCAAGCCAGTCATCAATGGTTCACTAACACTCTTTCGATCTAGTACACCAGGAGCATCATTTTCCACCAAGCCGCTATGCTTAGCCTTGATAGGGCCTTTATTATCTATTGGCCGACCAAGTGGATCGACTACTCGACCAATCAGCTCTGGTCCAACTGGCACTTCCATAACTTTTCCGGTCAGTTTGACTCGATCACCAGCCTTGACCTTGGTATCTAGTCCCATTAAAACTGCACCAATTTCGCCCTCTTGGAGGTTCAAGGCAAACGCTGGAACAATCCCAGAGTCTGTTTCGATGTCTATCATCTCGTTATAACCACAATTCTGCAAGCCATAAATCCAAACAATACCATCTCCAATACGAGTAACAATACCAATTTTTTCAATATCTGGATTAGTCTTTAGATCCTCAATTGCTGAGCGCAGATCTTTGGATAGTTCTTTAATATTTATATCTGACATCTATATCTCCTAATTTACGGTAATTGCACCCTTTAATTGCTGTAATTGCCGGCGTATGGTCAAATCCAGTACTAAATCTGTTGTTTGACATCGCACACCACCAATTACATCTTGGTTGATTTCTGAGCTAATTATTACTTTCTTTGCTTCGGTTGATCTACTGAATATTTCACTAATCTGTTGATTTAATTCAGCTGTCAACTCACTAGCAGAAGTAGTTCTGACGTACAGCGTCGACTCTAAATTAAATAGCTGTCGTTCAACGTCCCGGAGTATTGCATTCTTATCTCCAATCCGTCGCTCTTCAATTAAGAAAGCGGCTAAACCTTCAGCGATCTTATCCGGCTCTAATCCAGACCTAAACTGTCTGAGTAGGGCATCGGCAATAGCAATATTACTAGCTTTTGCCATTACACTTATCCCTTCATCCTAGCTAACGCTCGGTCGATTAGACTTGCGTCTTTTGCTGTATCTAACTTCTCTCCAATAATAGTCTCGGTCGCTTCAGATACTAACTCAAGCATTTCACCCTTGAGTTGGGTCTTGGCCTTACTAACCTCACGATTAATTCGGGATTCAGCATCTGCAAGCATCTGTTCAATTTTCTGACTAGCATCAGTTTCACCTTGTTTGATAATACCGTCAGCTTCTTTAGAAGCGCTGGTGATTATTTTATCGGCTTCGGCCCGAGCTTCTTGATGAATCTTCTTAACTTCCATGTCGAATTCAGCTTTTTTCTTCTCCATCTCGACCCCAAGGTCAACACCCTTGTCGATAGTCTTTCGACGTTGCTCGAGAGTACTAACAATATTCTCTAATGCGAATTTCTTTATTATGAAGAATAGAATTAAAAAAGTACCTGCTTGAAGCAGTATAACTTTTAAGTCGATTCCCAGTACCGCAATACCTTCTGGTTCTGCGGTAGTAGTTTCGGCAAATCTATGAATATGTGTTAGTAACTCGAGCATTTATTGTCCTATTGTTCTATTTAATTATTAGTGCGCCTAAGAATGTCAAAAGTGCAGTAACTTCAATCATAGCTGCAATAATGACCACTTGGCTAGCTGCTTTACCAGCTTCTGGGTTTCGTCCTAGGGCTTTCATGTAAGCCTGACCTACCATACCTAGTCCGATAGCTGCTCCTGCCATAGCTAATGCCATGAAGAACCATTTACTATTAAACGGACCGCCTGAACTTGCAACAGCTTCAGCTGCAAATGTTGTTAATTGTGGTGCCATAATATCTTTCTCCTTTTATTTGTACCATGTAGGCCCATTGCTGAACGAATACATGGATTATTAATTTAATGGCTAACAACCTCACCCTCGATGGCCGATACGACCGGATCAACTTCGTGGGCAGGATGTTCATCGTCATGGCCATGCGAAATCGCTTGACCTAAATATGTGGCGCATAACACTGTAAACACGTACGCCTGGATACCAGCAACTAAAATTTCAAACATTACGATTGGCAAAATTGTAAATGATCGAAAATCTTTACCAATATATGCAAATACACTGATTAAAATTTCACCTACTGCTGTATTTAAAAATAACCTTAGACTCAGACTCATAACTCTTGTTAATTCACCGAAAACTTCTAGTAGTCCAATAAAGGCATTTATCGGATTAAGTGGTTTATCTGTAAAGTAATGTTTCAAGTGGCCTAGGAAACCTGATTCCTTAATAGACAAGTACTGAACTATAAAGATTGCAATTATTGACATCGCCAGGGTTGCGTTTAAATCGGCAGTAAATGGTCGGAATAGGGCTGTGTTACCTTCGGCTGTCTTGGCGAAGACACCTGGGCCGACGATGGGTAACAACCCAAGAATGTTACTGAATATAATAAACAGTAAAAACGTCCCAAAGATAGGTGCATATTTAACAGCTTTCTTTCGTGAACCTAGTGGACCTTCAATTAACCCGATAACAAATTCAACAATTATTTCTATGAACTGGGTGATCCCTTTAACAGCCTTTAGGCGCATATTCTTTTTAGCGATAAACAACACCACCCCTAGGACAAAGGCCGTGATTATTCCATAAATAAACGAATTACTAATAGTAAACCCAGCAATTTCAGTTATTTTCTCTGGGGTTAGGGCAATATGCGGTCCATCTTCATTAGCCAATAACTTTTGGATGCCTGAAGTTTGAATAATACTCAGAAAACTTAACATGCCACCCCACAACGCTTAGAGATATCTAAGCACTCAAATAAGTTCGTCGTTGTTATAGCGGCGTATTTAGTCATTTATGATTCTATTATAACAGTAGTAAACCACCTGTAGCAATACTAACTGGCCTAAAAAGCAAGGAATCTTCACTAACTTCCCTAAAATACGAACTAAACTCCAAAAAGTATGTAAAAAAGTATGGGAAAGATCTACATAAGCGTTATACTAGAATTATGACGACATTATATAGCTCACCAGATTGTGCCTACTGCCACATGGTCCGGGAATACCTAAAAAAGAAGAAAGTCCATTTTAAGGAATATGATATCAGTGATAATCCCAAAGCTTTCAATTGGGTCAAGGAAAATGCACCAGTTATTGCCACCCCAGTAGTAGATATTGACGGAAAAATAATAGTTGGATTTGATCGCCAAAAAATCGATGCTGCATTAGCCAGATAACTGAAATCTATAAAACAGGTAACGCTAATTGTAGTGTAGGGGTTGCTTAATCTTACGCTATTTAGGTATAATAGCCTTAGGAGTTAACAGATGAGTAATCCTAGCAGGCCAGAAGCATTCGAATATTATCATCAACCATCCGATCGTCGGAATCATCTGACTGCTGTCCAATTCAACCCAGAAACAGATTCAGTACCAGATCCCGAAACAGATATTGTAGTCTTGCATTCTGACCAAGTTTTTGAAAATAACGATATAACAATGGACAGCTTGGCTAGTCCGACAAATCCACTTTATCATCAAATATTACAATCAATTAAAGAAAATATGAAAGCCTTCATGGGCTACCAGTTTATGGGAGATACAGTACCACCTAAAAGGGAATCACTACTTAGAGGCATGCGCAATATACTTAGTAATTTTGAGGAGTATGAGGACTTCAGTGATCTACCAACTCCAAAATTAATGGCAGCTGCTGATTATCCAAACAAAACTAAAGGATTCGATGGCAAAACCAGATCAATAGCCGATATTACTGATGGATGTCGTGATGAAAAATTCGAAATATTTACTAGACTAGCCGAAGATAATGATCCGCTAGCTGTAGCCCTTGCTCAGATAGCTAAACTTCCCAAACTTGAAGAAAATAGTGATTCACCTCAGCAGCCGTTTGAACCGTTAATTGCAGAATCATCCCAACAGCAATTAGCCCTAGATAGCATAGCTCTTTTCCGCTATGAGGAATTCCAAGATCTGGTTGAAAGACATATTCGTACTCTACGAAAAAACATCAAGAACCATGCAAAATAAGCTACACTAACATTGATGGCATTTGAAGATTACCAGACCAAAGATTCAGTAGTTATCGTCTATACCGGGGATGGTAAAGGCAAGACTAGCGCTAGCTTAGGCTTAATGGTACGGGCACTTGGTAATCGCTGGAACGTATCATTTATTCAATTCATTAAATATTGGGGAGTAGGTGAACATGTGTTCATCCGGGATATCCTACCTCTTTACAAAGACCAACTATCTTTCTATAAAGGAGGGAAGGGCTTTTACGATGCAGGCGATCTAAGCCCTAAACAGATTACACCAGCTCAACACAAGCAAGCCGCAGAAGATACCTATAACCAGGCTTACAATGATGCAACCAGTGGCAAATATGATTTAGTAATATGTGATGAAATCAATAATGCCGTAAATGATGGATTGCTAACGAAAGCAAAACTGAAAAAGTTAATAGTCGAAAAAGCACCAAACACTAGTCTATGTTTAACAGGAAGAAACTTTCCTGATAGTCTCGTGAATCTAACTGATATAGCAACAAATATGACCAAAATAAAGCACCATTTTGATGACAAATATCTTGCCAATCCCGGTATAGATTACTAAAGCTAACCGGACTTATTCTAGGAACAAAATACGACGATCCTTAGTCAATAAGTGCTAAAATTGAAGCAATGGAAAATTCCAAACCAAATCTATACTTAATGCTAGGCTACCCGGGAGCTGGTAAGACTACGGCTGCAAAAATAATATCGGAACTTACTGGAGCTGTGCATATTTGGGCTGACCATGAACGACGACAAATGCACGATAGTGATAACTACGTCCAGGTAGAGAGAACCGCCGAATTCAATATTAAATTATATGACTCCTTAAACAAACGTTCAGTTGAATTATTAAAGCAAGGGAAGAGTGTAGTCTATGATGCTGCTTTTAATCACCTCAAAGATCGCCT
>JAGQMX010000044.1 GCA_020428425.1 Candidatus Saccharimonadota bacterium
AAAGAGTATTGATAAAGAAGCAGCAAAATTTATACGAGAAACACATAATAATTATTTTTCACGCCATGTCATAGTACGGACTATAGTTCAGATATTATTAATTGGTCTGGCTATTGCATTCGGGCTGTTTTTGAAAGAATTGCTGATACTACTTGAGAGTTATTTTATTGGTAGTGGCGGTATTCAATTCTTTAGCTATATACCTTTGTTCCCACTGGCAATGATTGGTGGCGCATTGCTACAGTTATCTCTTAAAGCACTAGGTATGCAGCAACTGGTGCATCCAAAAACGATGAACTTTGTGAGCGACTTTGCCCTCGAGCTGCTGATTATTGCAGCTGTATCGACTATATCCCTAGTAGCAATTAGTAATAACCTAGGTCCATTCATTCTATTGGCTCTGGCTGGTATTGTATGGAACATCTCTGCTTTTTTAGTTCTAGCTCCAAGGCTAATGGGTAGAAAAATGTGGTTCAGAAGGGGAATTGGTGATTACGGGCAGTCTATGGGTATGACGGCCACTGGCTTACTGTTAATGCATGCAGCAGATCCGCATAATAGATCTCATGCTGTTGAGCGGTTTGGCTATAAGCAGTTGTTATTTGAGCCAATTGTAGGTGGTGGCTTGTTTACAGCCTCGTCGATGATTATTATCTATGACTTTGGGCTTGTTAGTTTGTTGTTAATCTCGGTTGTTGTGTTAGTAGTTTGGCTCATCGTTGGGTATTATGCTTTTGCTAGACACACTAAGTAGGTTGATTATCACGGGGAATTTCTTTGATATACGACGATAGGTAGTAGGCAACTAGGCTTATCCCGTAAAATATCCATAGTAGTTTGAATGGCCCATTTTGAAGATTTGTACCTAGTTTTAGTGCATGGAAGTAGATCAGGATTAGCCCTGCACGATTAATGGCTACCACGTACGGCCAATTATTCTGAACTACTGGTTTCTGGCGCATTCTATCGATAACTTCATAAAGCAGGAAAATTGTTAAAGCTATGGCGCCAAAAAGGATAGATATTCTACCCTGATTGCCGGCGAAATCTAGTGGCTTGACTCCTATACTTAGAGATTTCCAGATAATTAACATCGGATGAATGATTATTAGAGCTAGCACCAGATTACTGGTTTGGCGGAAAAACTTTTTGTAGTTGAACTTATCTGGGTTGTATCTTCGATACCAAGCTATCATCAAATGAAGCCACATGATATTAAAGGCTAATAGACCAAAAATTGGGAAAGTATTTATGACGGTTAGATTATTTATGTTCCAGTTTACTCCAGTAAGCCAATAGTAAAGGCTAGGAATACAAATTATAATTAACAGGACGTATAACTGGGTTAATGATTTTCTCATAGCGTCAGTATACGATTAAAGGATTAGAAGTACCAAAATATATGTCATAATGTAGCAATATGTAATTGGAGGATCATTTTGAACAAGTCAGTAGTGGGGGCAGTAGTTGTAGGCATCGTTCTTGTAGTAGCTGGTGGAATATATTTCCAGTCAGTAAATTCTGGCGGTGAAGGTGCTGGTGGTATTGATAGTGCAGGTCCAGTTAACACTCAAAGCCAAACAATAGCTGAAGATTCAGATCAAAATAATCCTTCTGAGGGTAGTACTAAAAAAGTAACTACCGATGAAGTAGCTAAACATAATTCTGAGGATGATTGTTGGACAATTGTTGGGACTAATGTTTATGATATTACTTCATATATTCCCAGGCATCCAGGTGGGGAAGAAATTCTTAGAGCATGTGGCACAGACGGAACTTCGCTATTTCAGCAGAGAACTACTGCTGATGGTCAACAGATCGGTTCAGGATCAGGGCATAGTTCTAGTGCTGAGTCTCAGCTCGAGCAATTTATTATTGGTAGTTTATAAAATTACAATTGAAGTATATACAATTTATTCTTAACATTTGTGCTGTTTTACCTAGTAGTATTGAATAATACTTATGCTATAATCAAGATAAATGATGGGTATAATATCAAGATTTCGTAATGTTCAGAATAAAAGACGTCAATTTATAGTTTTACTTTGCTTAGTGGGTGCATTTGTGATTGGTGGATTACTATTTTGGAACGCTCGTTATTCGCTGTCAGCAGAAAATGAGGCAGCATTACTTTCTGAGGCTGAGCAGCTAGTATCTGAAGATAAAATTGCTGAAGCCAGCGAGAAGTATGATTTTGTCGCTAGCAAGAAATTTATAGGCAAGGATAAGAGTAATGTCTATCTTACACAATCAACAATTTGTTATCAGTATCAAAAATTAGAGTGTTCAATAATGGCTTTAGATAAATATGAAGAACATTCGAAACCCGACCATGGTATTTATATGACCCGTGCTGCAATTTTATATACGCTGGATCGACAAGATGAAAAAGATGAAGCATTGCAGAAAGCATTGGAGAGTCTACAAGAACAAAATAATTTAAGCGATGAAGATCAGGAACTAAAAAATAGTCTAGAAAAGGCTTATCAGCAATGAGATATATTATTAAGAAAAAATTGTACATCATTTCTATGATTCTGATAGGAATGCTAGGTATCAATGTGTACAGCAACTTGCGATCCCCGACTAAAGTCGAGGCAGCACCTAAATCTGTGAATTTAAGGATGAGTTATAGAACACCAACCCAAGCAGAATTAAATGAATATATGTGGCTGGCAAGACCTGGAAATATTGGTTCTAATCCTGCTGCTTTTACGCCTAACGGTAAGACAATTAATGCTAGTTTTACTGAAAGTCCTCTAAATAATCTTGGACCTGCGCCTGCAGCATACAGGTCAGTAGATCGACAAAGTGTTTTACGTACATATACGGCAGTAGCTTCATACAATGTCCCGGACTGTGCAACAAATGTTAGTTATAAGTTAACCGGTAATGGTAGCGATGGTAATGCGCTAAGACTTAGTTATTTATCGAATGATAATCTGGGAGGTCCTGGGCCATTTTTTAGATCACCTAACTGGACCATAGACTGGGGAGAAGCAAACATTAGAATATTGACTAGTAGAGGAAGGCGTTTAAATGCACCTTACTTTGATATTAAGCCTAACTTTCCTGGTTTTGACCTTCCCAATAACCAAGGAGCAAAATCTGCAAATTTTGTAACCCCACCAATAGCCGCCACTCCTGCTGAATTACGAAATGGAGTTCGTCTTGTGTACTCAGCAGAAACTCTTGATTTTGTTAGTAACGTAAATTTTGCCAAACTGTTCCAATTTGGGGTTAAAGAAGGTCGGGAATATAGCTATCGGACTACCGGACATCCATATTTACAAGTGAGATACGATACAGCTAATTGTGCGGAACAGGAGTTTAATATATCTACTGACGGAACTACTAATTTTGATGATCCAGAGAATCCTACTAAAGCTATTTTTACAGGTGAAATATCTTCGGACCGTAAAGTTACAGGAATAGATGTCGCTTGCACTTATACCCAGATTAAGGGTGGCAATCCGTCTTCTCTAGGTTCTGATTCTAAATCTAAGGCAACATTAAATCTAACTTATGATTGTGACGAAGAAGTTAATGTTAGTGCTGCTGGATTAACAGCAGGAGATAAAGTTTGTCAACTAATTACAGCTTCACCTGGGTCGGGTAAAGTTAATTCTGCGGGTGTGATTTCATCCCCGGGTGGACCGGTTCCCCCTTTGGAAAGGTGTGCTACTGTTGTCAATAGACCTTTCGTATCTTTCTACGGTGGTGATGTGAATGTGGGTTCAGGATTTGATAACGGTTCAGGATGTATTGTTAGTGGAGTATTGCCGGGTATTCAGACTTACAATCGCGGATCTACTGGGTTCAATGGTTCAGGTGCTCAATTGGCTGTGAAAGCTATCGGTGTGATTGAGGCGACTACTGGAAAGGGTTTTCCAAGTTCTATGATCAATGGTGGTGCTCCCAAAGGTCTAACATTTGCCAACACGACTGGTGGTAGTTATGGCGGCGAGTTTGGATCAACAGAATGTATGCCAAATTATTTTGCAGATAGTGCTGAATTGACATCTACATTATCTGGAACAATTAATCTAGGACCTGGTCCAGGCAGTTTAGATGGAGGTAACTACCTTAGAGGTACAGATGTTACACTATCTGGTCAACTTAGAGATAAACAACGCTATAGCATATTTATTGATGGCAATTTAACTATTGCCAGTAATATAGATTATGCATCTGGATCGTGGTCAAGTTATGCCGACATTCCATCACTGCATGTATTCGTAAAGGGCAACATCTACATTAAACCTGGGGTAACAAGCATTACTGGTATGTTTGTAGCTCAAGATGACAGTGGTTCAGGCGGTATCATAGATACTTGCCAGAGCTCATCCCAGGGTACTAATGGTGAATGTAATAACCAACTTACTGTCAATGGATCTTTGTCTGCTAAAAAGATTCAATTTAGAAAAGTTGCTAATTCACAACGTGATGATTCCAAGCTAACTGGTCCTACTAGTAATGCCGGCTCAGAAAAATTTATCTTTACACCAGAACAATGGATAGTGAGACCGGAGAGAATCCCCGGTGAAGAAAGCACAACTGGCAAGTATGATTATTTCACAGTGTTGCCGCCAATACTCTAGGTTGCGGTTGTAAAACAAATTATCATAAGTATAATTATTTACAACTAAGCGCATTGTAGAGGGTAAAATTTAATGCAAGAAAACCAACAATTATATGGATCAGAAAATTATAATTTCAATCCTTCCGGTCCAAAGAAAAAATTCCAGTTCAAACTTCCAAGTAAAAAAGTAAGTTTTCTAGTAATTTTCATAGTTTTAATTCTGGGGTCATTAGGCTTACTGTTGAATGAATATCTCAAGCCGGTATATACCATTGGAAAGGTATCGATTTCACGGGAAGACATTAACCAGTATGCAAAAGCCATTGATGACTATAAAAATGGAGATGATAAGCTAGATTTTGGTGGTGATTCAAAGCAAGTTGCCCGAGATGACCTTGTATTAAATGCAGCATTTATTAACGAAATGGATAAGAGAGGTATAGATTACTACGTTGAAGCTAGAACTAAGCTAAAGGAAAAATTACAGGCTGAAGAGTATAGTCCTGAAGTATCAAAGATGTTAATGATAAGGCAGGAGAATGAATACTATAAACGTCAAATGGGAAGTAAACTTCTTTCGATTAAAGATTTTACGGTTGTATCTATTCCTTTAGATAGTCCGCTATTTTTGAACAAAAGTCCTGATGAGGTTAAAGAACTGAGAGAACAGGCGGTTGATCGGTTAAATACGGACTTCTTACCCGATTTGAAGGAAGGCAAGAAAAAAGAAGAATTAGCTGCAAAAGCTGATGTAGTTGTTTTTGATAAAGATGACACAGACAATAATAATTGGCAGCAATATGAAGAAAAAAACGTAGTTACGTTAGATTACCGAACTGGTTATGTAGCTGGAGCTAGTGTATTCAACGATAAAGACATCACTAGTTACTATGACGTTGAGGTACCTAATATTGTGAAGACGGATGAAAAGATTTCTACTTTAGGTAAAATTGGTGATACAACCGATGTATTCGCATCGAAATCTGGATCGTATATGATACTTCGTCTAGATAAAGCATCTGGAGGTAAGTATAACAACTGGAATGAAATGGTAAAGGATTATAAGCTTAAAAGTGTAAGTTCCAAATTTGCATATTTGCCTACAACTACCACCTCTATATCAGCAATTCAGCCAAAATATATTGAAAAGTTTAGCACTTTTGGTTTACAAAAAGCCCAAGCCGCCATCCCTGGGGGTTGTAATTCTCACGTGGTGAATTTTGTGATATCTGCAATCGATGATGCCAGCTTTACCAAAATAGCTGGTATGCAAGGTCGATTTGTTAGAAATGCTCCCAGTCATTCATGTGGTAGTCAGTGGCTAGGAACTAAATCATTCAGTACTCCATCTGGTGGATCATCAACAATAACCGATAATTGTTGGGGAGACCAACCGCAGTGGTATTTAGACAAGTCGCCTACAGGCTATACGATTACTAACCTGCAGACTGCAGAGGGCTTTTTCGCTACCCCATATTATGGCTGGCCAAAATGGACCTCAGGACACATTAATAGTGTCGGAACAATATATATTGATGGCCATTTTAAAAAGAATGCTCAAGCTCCAACTAGTAAAGCATCTGGAATTACCTCATCAACTTGCGATCGTATCCGTGGGTGGATATTTGATAGAAGTCAAACTGGCTATTTAATGAACGTTAGTTTATTTTTCGATGTAAATCCATCATCTACGGGAGGACTGCCGGTTAAAAAGTGGGATATTGGTGTTGCTAATAAGTATCACGAATACGTTAACTTAGCTTACCAAACGGGAAGTGATAATTTCGGATTTGATGTCAATCCTACTAATTATATGGGAATTAATATTAAAGACGGGAAAGCACATAGGGTTTGGGCTTGGGCCTCATCTAGGCCAGGCAGTCCAAATCAAACATTTTATCAGTTTGCTTCATTTACTATACCGGCTTGTAGTCCTCCAGTACCTGTAGGGTCTAGGTATGAACCAGCTTCAGTGATTAAATTTATGAATGGTACTAATTCTGACTCAGAAAATCCGGATAGTTTAGTAATTAATTACGAGGCTAGAGCTAACCCTCGAGCGTTTGCAACCACGGGTACCCCTAGCTATTACATAGTCAGGAGTGGTGCTCCAGGAGTAAAAGAACCAATACCTAGTCCGTCAACAACTTTTGATAATCCACCTCCTGCAACAATCCCAATTACGTCGGCTTTCCAGAGTAGTGCTGACTATGTAATTTCTGATCCGGTTACTAAATTAAGTTTAGATGTTGGTGATAAAGTATGTGCTTCATATTCAATTAGTCCAGGCGCTGTCACATTAAACTCCAGTGGAGGTATAGCCTCAATAACTCAGCAAACTGTAAATGAAGCAGATGAGTCTTGTGATACCATTTCTAATAAACCTTATATCGGATTTTATGGAAATGATGTAAAAGTAGGTGTCGGCATTGAGGGGAGTGCTACATGTATTGATCAGGGGCCTGTTGATGCCGGAATAGACACCTATTCAAGTGGTAATTTAGGGTCAGGTGCTCAAATCGCGGCATTCGCAATGGGGGAGATAACAGATTTTGCTACTGCGAAGAAGAATACTAGTCAAGGTAGTAATGAACTATCTGTTCCTAATTTTGGCAATTATGGCCCTAATTGTACTCATGATTACTTCAATGAGGCACCAGCTACAATAACTGGAATTAGTAATACTCAATTGAACGACTTCAGTTCTACTAAACTGAAAGCAAACGGTCCTCAATCAATCGGCCCATTAAATATTCCTCCGAAGAAGAATAAATATGTTTACGTAGAAGGTGATGTCGTAATAAATGATTCAATTACATTTACTGGTACGGCAGGTACGATAGGTGAATTACCCAGTTTTTATTTAGTGGTAAAAGGCGATATATTTATCCAGGAAAACGTTAGGCAACTTGACGGTGTATATGTTGCACAGACTAAGAATATTGATGGTTCAGGTGGAGGTGGAAATATATATACATGTGCTAACGGTACTACTAATACTTATGCAGATAACGTGAAGGCATCAACATGTAACAAGCAGTTGGTTGTAAATGGGGTTTTCATTGGCAATAAGATGCATTTCGATAGAACATTTGGTTCACTGCGAGATGCAGCTAATGATATTCCATTCAGCGGTCTTCGGGATTGCTCCAATGGGAATGGAAAAGGAGACACCTGTGCTGCTGAAGTATTTAACTTTAATCCAAGTTTGTTTTTAGCGAATTCACCGAAGCCAGATATTGATTCAGAGGAGAAAGCCGAGCAAGTACCGTTCTCTACTTCATTACCGCCGTTATTGTAGAGCAATTTAACAAGAATATTAAATTAAAGGAAATTAATAGAATGGAAAGACAAAAAATTAGTATAAATTGTCATAAAAACACTAGTTTAGTTTGTTCTTCTTATGCTATAATTCATTCAATATGAGCGTACTGAGTGGGGTATCAGAATTTTTCGGACTAGACATCGGCACAACTGCCGTAAGGCTTGTTCAGCTGCATAACAGTGGTAAAAATAAGGCTTTAGTTAAGTATGCCTATGTACCGCTAGATAGTACGATCGCCATGAGTGATTCACCGGGAGATCTTCAAAAGTTAGCAGCAGCAATTAAGGATTTAATCGATCAAGCCAATGTAGTTACGAAAAATGTCGCAGTGGGACTACCTAGCCAGAGAGTTTTTACAACTGTAGTAGACATCGATAAACTTAGTGAAGGGGAAATAGCTAAGACTATCACATACCAAGCAGATTCGCTAATTCCTACCCCTCTTGCAGAGTCTAAAATTGACTGGGCAGTGTTAGGTGATTCCCCCAAGGATAAAAATAAGGTTGAAGTACTGCTAACTAGTGTCACAAATGAATTTGTTGAAAGTCGACTAGACATGCTGGAGTCTATAGGACTAAATGTAATCGCTTTTGAACCAGACCATATGGCACTAGCTAGGGCTGTTATTCCGTTTAACACCACGGCTCCTCAGATGGTGGTAGATATTGGTAATAGAGCAACTGACTTAGTAGTCAGTGTAAATGGTGCTCCTCACCTTGCAAGGGCAATACCTACTGGATCAGAGGCCATAATCCGATCGGCAACTCAAACATTAAATATTGATGAAAAACAAGCGACACAATTTGTAAATAAATTTGGTCTAAACAAAGATAAACTTGAAGGGCAAATTTATAACGCTATTGTCGGCACAATTGATATATTAGTTACTGAGATGGAAAAATCTATTAAATTCTTTCAAGCAAAATATCCTGGGGCAAAAATAGAGAGAATTATTATGACTGGAGGAGCTTCAGCTCTTCCTGAGTTCCCATTGTATGTTGCTAACAAGTTTGGATTGAATGTGGAAATTGGAAATGCTTGGAGAAATGTCTCCTTTCCAGCAAATCGTCAAAATGAGTTGTTAGCTGCCTCTAATCACTTTGGGGTAGCTGCAGGACTTGCGGAGAGAGAAGAATGATTCAATTTAACTTATTACCAGATATAAAACTACAATACATAAAAGCAAAAAGAGTTAAGCGGACTGTTATTGTCGTCTCTTTCCTTGCTGCGGCTAGCGCTTTTGCTATATTTCTGTTTTTGTTTATGACGGTACAGTTTGCTCAAAAAGGTCACATGAGTAGGGTAACGGATGATATAAAAACCGCACAGGAAGATTTACAAAAGATTAAAGATCTTGATAAAGTTCTTACTATACAAAATCAACTTTCTGATCTGCCAGAACTGCATGACGGAAAACCTGCTTCAGGTAGAGTTTTTACATATATCGCAGAAGTAACACCAGCGGAGGTCAGTATTGGTAAGACTGAAGTTAATTTTGAGGAAAATACTATCAGTTTTGAAGGAACTTCAGGCTCGCTTAGTAGCGTAAACAAATTTGTTGATACTTTAAAATTTACTAAGTATCAAGAGCAAGGGTCTGATAGTAGTAGCCAAGCTTTTTCGGATGTAGTTTTGGCGACCTTTACTGTTGAAGAGGAAAATGGTCAAATAAAATATAATGTTACTTTGACATTTGATCCCGTTATCTTTGATAACAATAAGTCAGTTAAATTAATAGTCGAAAAGGGTAAAACTACAACCAGATCAGAGACAGAAAAACCAGATGAATTATTTCAAGCACTACCAAAGGAAGATATAAGGGCACAATAATGGCTAAGAAAATATTAAGTAAAAGATTACAAATAGATAAATCCCAGGCAACAATGGTAGGTTTCATAGCTGGGGCTGTATTTATTGTAGTATTTTCTTTAGTTTCATCGAAAGCATTGTTTTCGCAGAGTAACTATCAAAGAAAGGTTATTCAAGAGAAAGAAAAAGCAAGGGATACAATTGAGAATAATGTTGATACTGTAGGGGATCTAGTACAATCTTACCAGCAGTTTGTAAATACTTCCCCAAATATGCTAGATGGGAACCCAACCGGTACTGGAGAAAAAGATGGTGATAATGCCCGATTAGTACTAGATGCCCTGCCAAGTGTTTATGATTTCCCAGCTGTGACTTCCAGTGTTGAGAAAATAGTAAATGACAAAAAATTAAAACTCGAAGAAATTACCGGTGTTGACGAAGAGGTATCTCAGAAAGATGCAAAAGAAAGTGTAGTTATTGAGATGCCATTCCAGATTGTGGTAAGTGGCTCTCTTGGAAATATAAAAGAGTTAGTAAAAACATTCGAGAAGTCAATCAGACCTTTCAGTTTTACTAAGATTGTTCTAGAGGGTGATGCAAATGATATGAAGGCTACAATAGACATGAAAACCTATTACCAGCCTGCAAAAGCCTTAGAAGTAAAAGAAGAGGTGGTAAAGTAGTATGAAACAAAAAGATATAGCTTTGTTAATTGTAGTTGCATTTATTAGTACGATTGTTTCATTGGTGGCATCTAACTTTATTTTTACCCCTGACGATGTAAAACAGCAAAAAGCAGAAGTTGTTGAGCCAATATCAGCCGAATTTAATACACCAACTGCTGGTGATAAATATTTTAATAATAGCGCCAATAATCCAACCCAGCTAATAAAAATCGGAGAGGACCCAAACGCAAATCCATTCAAGGATGCTTCAAATTAGAATTAAGGCGGAGGTACAGCAGTGAGTGTCTTATCACCTACTACTCAGAAACAAGTTGAAGCCGATCTAATAGAGCAGGGTCTAATTGATGACGATCAGCTTGAGGCTATCCACGCTAAGGCTGAGAAAGAAGCCATACCGCTCTTTAGTCTTTTAATTAGTGATGGCCATATTAGTAATGAGGATCTAACCAGAACAATAGCCAAAATAAATAACGTACCTTACGTGAATTTAAGTGATGCTAAGGTTGACGCTGATGTCCTTCAATTACTACCCCAGGAGATAGCTGAGCGCTATATGGCTGTTCCACTCGGTGAAATGCAACATCGCTTAGTAGTTGCAATGCTAGACGCTGATAATGTTCAAGCAGCAGATTTCTTAGCCAATAAGATAGGTCGACCACTAAAAGTCTATTCGGCCA
>JAGQMX010000045.1 GCA_020428425.1 Candidatus Saccharimonadota bacterium
TCGGTATCAGTTTTGCTAACCTCTACCTTCTCGGCAGGCACTACTGATGTTTCCTCATCAAGTTCAGTTGCATTAGTACTTGCAGTAAAGTCAATGGAAGTATTCGCGCTAACACTGTCGGTTTGAATAGTTATGGTGGCTTTAGGCAGCACAAATATTGCAAAGATTAAGAATATTAAGAGTAGTACAACTCCACCACCGATAAGTAGTGTGCGTTTCCTGAATTTCTCAAAATTAGGTATCTTAAGCTTATCTTTATCGTCTTTTTTAGCTTTCTTAGATTTTGGCGGACTCTTTGATGCTTTAGGAGCCTCTTCCTTGTCTTTATTATCTATCTCGATAACATCGTCGTCATTATCTTTTGAAGCAGCAGCAACGGCTCCTGCGGCTGCCAAGGCCCCAATTGGCTTAGTCTTGTCTACCGGTTCATCTTCCGCCTCTTCATCCTGTTCCTCATCCTCTTCAGCCAGCTCTTGGTAATTATCTACCTCACCTAGCTCTACATCATTAGAAACTTCATTTGGTGCAACCGGTATAGTTGGTTTAGACTGCAAAGTTTTGGCAGTATGCAATTTCACAGCCCCTGCCAGAGGCAATATGCTGGCTTCTGAAGTAATTAACACTAATTTTTTCTTGTGTTTATCGCCACTGCGTTTTAACAGCTTCATATTTACTAGACTCTGGAATACAGTAGCTCTTTTAGGAAGAACTAAGGCGACGATTTTGTGCTTTGAAGAACTGACCTTATCTATAATGCCAGTAATTTCATCATCAATGTCGACATAAATAGTATCTTTAGCAGCTTCAGACATGGGTAAATTCTCCAGGTGTTGGCAAAGAGGTAGTAGCCTCTTCATTTGATTCAGTAGCGCTTTGGTTATATATATTCTTCATAACTATACTCTTAACATCTTATCAATTTTTTGGCGGATTGTACCATCATTTGCATTAGGCACATCTTGCTGAATAGTATCCAGGCCTACCCGCAATAACCCCATGGCAGTTATCATTGTATGGTCAGTAACTGTTCCAGTCTTATCACTTATACCGACGACATGGCTTGGTTTAATATGCTGGACAACGGGTTTACGCGTAAATGGAAGCTCACTATACCAGTCCGAGGACTCCAATCGATGCATTAGCATGTCTAGACTAGAACCACCGCCACAAAGTAGAATTCTCCTAGGTAGGTGATCTAACTGATCGAATTCAGCAAGGGCAAGTTCAACTCCACTAGTCCAAACATCAAGCGTCTTCTTTAAGGCAGCTTCAACAGACTTTACTTTAGATTCGGCGAGTTTATGGTTAGATAATCCTAGTTTTAATTCTTCAGCCTGCAGGAAACTAACGCTCATCTCTCGTTCGATAGACTTAGTATAAGCTCTACCACCAATGCCAAACATTTTAGTACCTTGTACTCCACCATCATTAACGACAGCAATATCGGTAGTACCACCACCAACATCCATCAATATGGCGCTCATGCTGGCATTGGCATCATCGCCAATAACCGAGCGTGATACAGCGAACGGTTCGGCAGCGACTGCAATAAGTTCTAAGTCTAGCTCTTTGGCTGTACGCTCCAGAGCCCCAATGTGGATCATCGGAGCAAAAGCAGTATATAACTGTACAACTACTTCTCTACCTTTAAAGCCAACTGGATTAGTTACCGGATAACCATCGATTTCTATATTTACTAATGCGCTATTTACTAACCGGATTTCAACATCTTTACCGCCTAACTCCCAAACTAGCTGGTCCTTAGCCCTGGTCTTTGCTCGCTCTTGTACTAGACTAATTATCTGTTCGACTTCTTCGATATCTAACTCTTTATCAGCATGTTTGCGGTTGCAGTGAACAGTGGTTGTCGTACCCTTAACTAGTTCTCCGGCAATACCCAAGACCGCCGATTTGGTACTTACTCCAGCTTGGGCCTCGGCTTGAGACAAAGCAGAATCACAATTATTCACAACTGCCGAGATATCTGAAATAGCGCCAGCCTGCATGTCGTTAAGCTCCTGATGAGCTCGACCAACACCTACGATCTGTATGCCATCTTCGGTAACCTTACCAATTAGGGCTTTAACAAATTCAGTACCAATGTCTAATCCAACTAAATACTGACTATCGTCTTTTTTAGCTGGCCTGGCGCTTAAAACCTTATCTTTGAGATTGTGTATTTTATCTAGCATAAGCTGTATTAGTATATCATATTATAAGATGTTAAACTTGTCGTTAATTTCAATATTTTAGTAAATTAACAAGTTCCTAACCGCACCTAATAAAATTATAGTCTTGGGTATGGTTTATGTAAATTGCTACTGCGCTATATTAACTTGGCTTTTATCCTGCGAATCCCAGCGCTACTAGACTCTTCTTTAAGAATCTTAAATTTCTTACCATCTTCAACTAACTGTTGGGTATTTTCTACATGTGGACCACCACAAATTTCAAAACTATATGGCTTATTGGCATCCGCCGCTTGCATATTGTAGACCTTAACTGTTTCCCCATAACGATCTCCAAACTGGCCCAGGGCTTTCTTCTCTTTAATTGCGACATCTGTTGGATATTCTTTCCAAGTAATCACTAAGTTATTGTTTATTTGCTGGTTAACAATATCTTCAACTCTAGCTATTTCCTCTGGAGTAACTTTCTGGGGATGACTAAAGTCAAACCGCAGTCTCTCTTCAGTAATATTACTCCCTCGCTGTATTACGTGATCACCTAATACATCTCTTAGAGCCTGGTACATCAAATGAGTAGCTGTATGGTATTTCTTATGTTGCAAGGTTTGTCCGCCAAGTCCACCTTTAAATGTTCCCTTAGTCGCCGTCTGCGAACGCTTTCTTTGTTCGGCCATCTTAGCATCAAATTGCTTTTGCCAATTTTTGTCGACTTTCCAGCCCCGTACGTAAGCTTCTTCTAGAGTTAATTCAGTCGGGAAGCCATAGGTGTCATACATCGGGAATAACACTCCATCCCCGGTAATAAATATTTCGCCTGATTCTGTTTTGGTTTGTTCAACTAGTTTTTCTAGAGTTTTCAAACCTTTGCGAAGGGTTTGACGGAAGATCCGCTCTTCATTCTTCAGTACTTCAAGAACACTATCGTAGTTAGCCGACATCTCTGGGAAATCCTCACCATATATATCCCGGACTACTGGGGATACCTCGGCAACTAATTCGGAGTTAATGCCTAATTCATGACCAAATCGTAGTGCTCTGCGAACCAATCTTCGCATAACATATCCCTGTCCTGTATTACTTGGTACTACACCGTCAACCGCTAGCCAATATGCTGACTTCAAATGATCGGCTACAACTTGATGAGATTTCTTTTCTTCGTCGTAAGTTTTTCCAGTCAGCTTTTCTAACTTTGTAATAATTGGCCAAAGCAAGTCAGTTTTAAATACGTCGGGGTCATCTAGTGAGGCTGCGGCTAAGCGCTCTAAGCCAGCGCCTTGATCAATATTTGGGGCTTTCAGCTTCACAAATTCTGCGTCTGACTTTTTTTGGTAGCCCATAAAGACGTTGTTACCAATCTCAAAAAACCTCGGCGAATCACTGGCTGGATGAGCTTTACCCCACTTTTTCTCATCATGGAACTTGTCGCCAAAGTCATAAAACATTTCTGAGTCTGGACCACATGGATCACCCAGTGGTGTGCCGGCTTCATCACCACCTCTAGACCACCAGTTTTCTTTGCCGTCATAAAGGAATATCCGACCACCCTGCATGCCAAGTTTATCGCCATTCTGGGCAGCACCCAGCTCTACGACTTTAGCTTCAATTCCGCGTTTCTTATACTCTTCACGCCACAACTCAATTGCTTCTTCATCTCTCGGAATACCAAGTTTATCGTTACCGCTATAACAAGTTACAAATACCTTTTCTGGGTTTAGCTTGATAACATCGAATAAGAACTCAGCCATCCAAGGAATTTGCTCTTTTTTGAAGTAGTCACCTAAGCTCCAGTTGCCTAACATTTCAAAATTAGTCAAATGTTCACTGTCTCCAATTTCTTCAACGTCAACAGCTCTAAATACCGGTTGTGAGTCAACCAGACGCTTTACGCCACCAGCATATTCTTCACCAAGTAGGTATGGAATCATCGGTTGCATACCTGAACCAGTGAATAGAGTTGTTGGATCTTCTTGAGGTACCAAACTAGCCCTAGGGATAATTTTATGATCTTTACTTTTAAAATATTCTAGAAAGGCTTTT
>JAGQMX010000046.1 GCA_020428425.1 Candidatus Saccharimonadota bacterium
GACGCTTTCTTGATACTTCCTTCTCCAACTGGCCTTACCGACTTAAAGTTAATACTGAACCCATATAAATTGTGTAGGTTCGGCGCTCCTATAGCTTGGACCATCATGCCGTTATCCATAGGACCCGGAAGACTATAGATAGAGCCAAAGAATTTTACTGAAGAAAATTCATCTTTTAAATCAAAATATACCCATCGATTCTTGCTAATCTTTAAATTAGCAATCTCTCCCTCTATGACAACCTGGGGGTAGGCATAATTAATTGTCTGATTAAAGTAATCTACAAAATCCGATACTTGAAAAACCATTTCCATCGACAAACTCTCCATCAAGCATCAATCATTTTATCTCTAGTGTAGTACAGGTAGTAGCCTGGGATAATCTGAATCGTAATACTAATAACTCGATACATTACGGTCACCGGTATACTCACACTAGCAGGTATACCCCCTACTGCCAACATACCAGTCATTAGAGTTTCATATACTCCAATTCCACTAGGCAGAACTGACAAGAAACCAGCAAAGTTCGCTACAGCCAAAGCCAAAATCACTGCCCCTGGATTTACCCAATGCCCGAAAGCTACATATACAGAATATAGAGTCAAAATTTCAGTGATATTTGCTACAAAAGACCAAAAAATTGGCATCTTTAGGGCCATCCAATTACTTTTTACAATTACGTAGTTTTTATGCAGATCTTCAAAGGCCTGCTTAGCCATCTCGACATCAATTGTCTCGGGGTGTTTTGGCCTGACTAAATGGATAATTTTATTTAACGCTTTAGTAATAAAACCAAAGAACAAGTTAATCCGGCGACTACTGCCAATAATAAAACCGGCAATTAAAGTTCCAACTAGAATTAAAGTAGAAATTGATCCTCCGACTAATAATACTAATGAGTTTACCTGACCACTAAAACTTAGAGCAATCAGAGCCAAGAATAAAAAGACCTGAAATGTTATAAAAACTAAAGCAAATCTAAGAATCTGTACTAATGAGGATTTTGCACTAGGCACCCCCCTGTCTTTCATCCTCAAGCTAAAGTATGAAAATCCAGATACACCGCCACTTGGCAGCACATGATTAACAAAGTTTAATTCTAAATTAACCCTATACAAAAATTTGTACTTAATATGATTACCAAGTATTGCGAATAGCGCTTGATTTTGTTTAGCATAGGCATGGTAATTCAATGCCTGCCAGATTGGTAGAAGTAATAGTACTTGCCACTGTATTTTGTCTATTTGTTGTATACTATCGGCTATCTGACCTCTGAGAGCAAAAACTAGACCAACAAACCCGATAAACATCACCAGATTTAATATAATCTTCCATCTTGCCTTGGTTTTTTTACTCATATTGCTACTTAAACTATACACCAAAGCTCGATTCTTTCTAAAGCATAGGTGTCGTAGACAATTAGGCCCATAGGAGGTGTTCACTTATAATACTCCTCATGAGTAAATCAATTTTAGTCCTGGGACGTCAGCCAGAACTGGGAATAGCTGAACTGGAAAGTTTGTATGGTCCAGAATCGATCACAGAAATCTCACCAAATATCGTGAGTCTATCCCTAGACCCTAGAGATATAGATTTCGAACGCTTAGGCGGTAGCGTAAAATTGGCTAAGTACTTAACAGATATCGATTCGACGAAATGGTCAGAAATATTTCAGTATTTGAACTCAACAATTCCGAAGCACTTAGACCATCTTCCCGAGGGGAAATTGAAGCTTGGAATGAGCGTATACAACCTCAACGCAAGTGCAAATGATATCAATCGAACATTACTCGGCCTGAAGAAAACTATCAAAGCCAGCGGCCGCTCTGTTCGAGTTATCCCGAATAAAGCACAGACACTAAACAGCGCCCAAGTCCTGTATAACCAATTAACTAACCAACTGGGCTGGGAGTTACTCCTTATCAGGGATGGAAATAAAACTATACTGGCTCAAACAGTACGTGAACAAGATATTGATGCCTATGCCGCGAGAGATCAGAATAGACCTAAAAGAGATTCAAAGGTTGGCATGCTACCTCCGAAATTAGCCCAAATTATTATTAACCTTGCTGACCGAGGGCAAAAGAACGAAGGATATACAAAGAAAACAGTTCTGGACCCCTTCTGTGGGACTGGTGTTGTCCTTCAAGAATCTCTACTAATAGGCTATTCTGCCTACGGCACAGATATTGAACCAAGGATGATCGATTATTCCAAAGCAAATTTAGAGTGGGTTTCTGACAAGATCAAAGGAGGGACCAACTACCAACTGGAAGTTAAAGATGCAATGCAAGATAAGTGGGATAAGCCCTTCGATATAGTAGCTTGTGAGACCTATTTAGGCCGACCATTAGCTACCGAACCAGATAGCGATACTCTAAATAAGATTATTCAAGACTGTAATTTTATTCATAAAAAATTCTTAACAAATATACTCGGTCAAATTGAAAGTGACACATTAATGTCAATAGCTGTCCCAGTATGGAAAATAAAAGGCCAAAATATCCACCTACCAATCCTTGACCACCTCGAGGAAATCGGGTATACTGAGCTGAGTTTTGTTCACACCAAAGGGTCTAAGCTAATCTATCGTAGAGAAGATCAAATAGTCGGTCGTGAAATAATAATATTAACTAAGAGCAAATAAGCAAGAATAATTAGAGGTCATCAATGAGTCATGTAAAAGCCGGTGGTACTAGTAAGAACAACCGAGATAGCAAAGGTCAAAGACTAGGCGTTAAGCTATTTGGTGGTCAAAAAGTACATGTCGGTGAAATCATTGTCCGACAGGTTGGCCTAAACAAGAGAGCTGGCAAAGGCACTTCCCTTAGCCGAAATTACACTATTCACGCAGCCAAAGACGGAATCGTTCAGTTTAACGAACGTAGAGTTAGATTATTCAGCGGTAAATCCGTTAAACGAACTGAGGTTACTGTAGAATAGCCATTGCTAATTTGTTAAAATTCTATAATTGATATTAAAAACCTCGGTTATTATCCGAGGTTTTTGCTTAGCAATTAACAAGCGTTTATTTAAGGTCCGCTACTCTTGGAGGTAAACCAGCGTCTTCCCGATTCTTACGATCAGCAGCCGAAATACCCATTTGTCTCTCAGCTTCTCTTGATGCACTATCAGTAACTTGCTCTTGCCTAACAGCAGCGTCTTCGACACTCGCGTTTGGATTATTAGCAGGATCTTGTGCTGGATCGAATAATTTATCCATATTATCACCAGCCTCAGGTGCGGGGCTAGTGGAAGGCTGTTGATTTATTGGAGGCATTTCGTTTGACATACTATTCCTTTTTATTATTTGTTTTATATAATTACAACTAAACATTAGCACGAACAGACGTATCCGTCAATGGCAGATATACCTCGATTCGACTTGGTGTTAGTAAAGCTTCCCTTTTTATCCAGCTAAATGATGTTTGATCTTTTCAACTACGTCAGCAATTACAACTTGGGATTTAACCAAGTAATCGTCGGCACCAAGACTTTGGGCTCGTTCCTTATCACTATCCTGGCTTAAAGCTGTTAACATTACAATCTTAATATTTGCAGTCTCTGGGGTATTCTTTAATATATCTAGCACATCAAAGCCACTAACTTTAGGCATCATAACGTCTAGAACTACTAGATCTGGCTTATACTCTTTAGCACTATCAAGAGCCTGTTCACCATTCGGTTCTCTGCGTATCTCGAAGCCTTCTGCTTGCAGTCTGGTCTGATAAACGCTAGCTAGAGCATCATCATCCTCTACTAATAGAATTTTGTATTTTTTTGCGGTGGTGTTTGCTTGTTCTTCCATATTGCTTATCCTAGTATAAAATTAATTGTTTAGCAACTACTTTTTCCTTTTCAGACTCTGGATAAATCCAATAAATAGAGGATGTGGAACATTTGGTCTAGAAGTAAATTCAGGATGAAATTGGCTGGCAACAAAAAATCTATGATTTGTAGCCTCTATTATCTCAACTAACCTCCCGTCTGGAGATTTTCCAGCTGGCACAATACCCCAGTCAGTATATTGATCTACGTACTTGTTATTTGCTTCGTAACGATGTCGATGTCTCTCGGTAATATTCTTTTTTCCGTACAGTTCAGCACTAATACTGCCTTTATCCAATACGCAGTCATAGTCTCCTAAACGCATTGTTCCACCGGTATTCTCTTTGCCCTTCTGATCTTCCATGGTGTAGATGACCAAATCCTTTGCCTTGGGATCTAATTCTTCAGACGTTGCATGTTTTAATCCGTAATTCCTAGCAGCGGCTATTACTCCGACTTGCATTCCTAAACACAACCCTAGATAAGGTAGATTATTCTTCAAGGAATACTGTGCAGCGACTACTTTACCTTCAACCCCACGAAGTCCAAAACCACCGGGAACCACGATTCCATCCATTTCAGCCAGGATCTTGGCGTAGCTCTTGGATTTAGCCATTTTTTCAGCATCTACCCACTCTATCTCTAAATCTACATTCAGATGCCAGGATGCGGCTCTCAATGCTTCAAAGACAGACATATAAGTGTCCTGGTTGTCTAAATATTTTGCAACTACCCCAATTTTATATTTAGGAGTCCGCTCAGATACTATTGTACTTACCAGCTTTTTCCACTCCGACATCTGTGGTTTCTTAGTTTTAAGGCCTAAACTATTCACGATATAGTTCCCAATACCTTGCTGCTCTAGTGTAAGTGGTACCTCGTAGACCGTTCGGGCATTAGGCAGTATTGCGATTCCTTCCTGAGACACTCCACAAAATGCACTTAGTTTTGCCCGAGTTTTTCCGTTTGTAGGCACTTCACTTCTAGCAACCAAAATATCTGGGATTATTCCCATACTGCGTAAACTTCGAACTGCATTCTGAGCTGGTTTAGTCTTTATTTCCTTGCTCGTCGCTAAATAAGGCATGTACACAACTTGTACATACAGGCAATTCTCAACTCCAACTCTTTGACCGAGCTCTCGAATTGCTTCGAAGAATGCTGGACTTTCATAATCACCAACCGTGCCACCGATTTCTACAATATGGATATCGAATCCTTTGGCAGCTTCTTCTACATTTTCAATAATTGCATTTGTAAAGTGTGGAACCAGCTGAACTGTTTTTCCTAGGAATTTCCCATTTCGCTCATCATCTATTAATTTCCTAAGTACTCGACCACTCATAATTGAACTTTTACTGGTCAGCTCAATATTCAAAAAACGCTCGTAATGACCAAGGTCTAAGTCGGTCTCTGCCCCGTCTTTAGTTACAAAGCATTCGCCATGTTCAGATGGATTCAAAGTACCAGCATCAACATTTAGGTATGGATCTAATTTCTGGATGTTTACTTTTAGACCACGCGCTTCAAGAATATTTCCTATAGAGGCCGCTGTAATACCCTTTCCTAATCCTGAAAGAACTCCTCCTGTAACAAATACATACTTAACTGGCTTCGCCAAAATACATCTCCCGTTATACATAAGATACTAGCAGATTGTTGGCAATGTTTAAACTTATTTTACGGTTTTAATTGTTCAAGATACCAATTGCTGCATCTAGTTGGGGATCTTTGCCGTTTTTATAGTCTTCTTCAGATATATTAACTTCTTTGTCTGGTTTAATACCTTCTTTATCTATATTTTTTCCATCCGGTGTATACCACCGCGCTATAGTAACCTTTAATATCCCTCCAGATTGAAGCGGTTCTGGTTGCTGAACGCTACCCTTGCCATAGCTCTTTACGCCGACTAAAGTTGCAGCATTATTATCCTTCAATGCCCCGGCAGTAATCTCACTGGCACTGGCACTTCCTTCATTGATCAAGACGACAGTCGGTATACCGTTTAGGGTTGCTTCACCCCTGGATTCATAGGTCTTAATCACCACATCTCCGCGCTTCTCTTTTAGAACAACTTTATTGTTCAACCATAGACTGGAGACATTCACTGCAGCTTCTAAATAGCCTCCTGGATTACCCCGTAGATCCAGTACAACTCCCTTAACTCCAGCCTGTTTAAATTCATTGGCAGCCTTCCGTGCCAGATAAGAAGTATCGTCTCCGTAACGATAAATTGTCATTATGCCGATATTATTTTTTATGGAACTTTCTACACTCGGCACATTTATTGTAGCTCTGGTTATTTCTACTTCAACTTCTTTATTATCTCGAATTAATGTCAATTTTACTTTCGTTCCTTTTGGACCTCTAATTTTGTTCTTAGCTTCTTCTACTGACATTCCGTAGGCATTCTCCCCATCGATCTTACTTATCTTGTCTTTTGGTTTAAGCCCAGCTTTATCGGCTGGCATATCTTTAATAGGTGCTACGATCACCACAAACTCGTCTTCTTTGCTCAGTTCAGCACCAATTCCCTCAAATGTGCCATTTAAATCACCTTCAAACTCTTTTGCCTGTTCTTCAGACAGGTATTCAGTGTATGGGTCGCCGCTGGCTGCCACTAATCCTGATTTTAAGCCATTTAGTAGCTTATCGTAATCCAACTCTCCATCATACTGCTCCCTAAGACTGTCGTAAACTTGCTCTACGCTGGAATAATTAATATTCTCTGGTAATTGACTATTAGCAGTGTTTTTTGTTCTTCCAAAAGAGATATTACCCCTGCCAGTTTGTACCCCTAATGAGAAAATTAGCCCAACTAATAATACAATCATAGCGGTTCGCTTAATATCAAACTTCTTCATCTACCCTAACCTCCTGTTTCCATTAGAAAAATAGCTAAACCTCATTGCCAATACTAAACTATTGTAACTCAAGCGTTAGGAATTTGATATCTATTTAGCAGTATTTCTAAATATTAATCTACTAGAAATGAATATATGTTAGGTAGGAAGCTTGGGCTGCCGATAAGGTATAGTTCCTATAAATTCCATCACCACCGAAGTTGTAATCGCTTACTCTGACTGAACCATCACTGTTAACGGCTTCTACGAAACGAACGTGTCCATAAGTACCACCACTGACTGCTACTGTTGCCCTACCCCCGCTTGGGTTAGAGTTAACAGTTGCGCTAGTGTTGTATGGCCAGCTCTTGGCATGACCTAGTTGAGTTAATCCAGGAGGAGTATAACCCATAACTTGAACTACTCTGAATGCTGCCCAACTTGTACAGTTCCGATAGCCATAGCCCCATTCGTCATAGAGGTTTCTGGGACTAGATGAAGAAGGATAACCCCAGTCATATTCACGACATGGAGGATCAGCATAACCAGGCCATAGACAGGTGGCATTGCCGTACTTATAGCCACCACCGCCAGGAATACCTGATGGTAGATTTCCACCGTAAGCTCGCCGGTTTTCTTCAACTTGTTTGGCATTTAGAGCTGCTACTCGAGCACTGTTACTCTTGATCTTGGCGTTCAGACTAGCCTGTTCGCTCTTATTCAGAGATAACAATCGCTTTTGCTCTGAACGCTGGCCAGCAACTTTGTCTCTAGCTGTCTCCTGGTCTTTTAGATACTTTTCGACTTCATCTTTTTGAGCTCTTAATTGAAATTTTAGATCTGTAATTTTCTCTAAGGTGTTTTTAATTTTTTCTTGTACTGAATTTCGATACTGTTGTTTATCTACAAACTCACTAAGGTCTTTACTGGAAGCAAGCATTTCAAGGGTGGATATTTGCCCTTCTAGATAAACTGCGCGAATGTTTTCGCCTAAAACTTCTTTTTGCTTCTCCAGCTCTGCCTGTGCCTTATTGATCTGTTTTTCAAGGTCATCGATGCGATTTTGACTTTCATTTATCTGATTCTGTAATACCGCAATCTGAGCCTCAAGTTCAGATACTGCCTCGCTAATTGATGAAGCTTCAACCGTTAGCTCATCTTTGGCCTCACTTTGGTTTTGGATATCACGCTGAAGTTTTTCTCTTTCAGCTGTTTCTTGAGCTGTTAAAGCGTTAACTAAAGGCGCTGCCACCAAGCCAATTATGGCAATACTGATAAAGCCAAGCAGTGGTAACTTAGCCTTGGATACGTATTTTAATATGGTGGTATTTTTATTTTTCATAATCCTATTCATACTAGCATAAATGGAGGTAATTATCAAGCTTAAGTTTAAGTGTCTGCTAAAACACTAATGATCACTTACTAGTTTTAAATTTTAGGTATCGCCGTGTTGCAATTAAGGCTGAAATTGAACCTATTAATATACCTACGCCTAGCTGCAGACCTAGGAACTTCCAGAAGTTATCAGCAAAATACCGATTTGCAAACTCAATGTCTAATATCCCAAGACTACTAGCTCCAAAGGCTCTGGCCGATATCGAAAATAAGGTATGGACTATAAATATTGAAATGACCCCTGATACAATTCCATAAATTACACTCTCAACTATGAATGGGCCCCTAATATAGCTGGTACTAGCCCCGAGTAACCGCATTATTGTTATCTCGCTCCTGCGGTTAAATATTGCCATCTGAATCGTATTGAATATGATTAACATCGAGATAAATGCAAATACCAGCACGCTAACCGCCCCTGCTTGACCTATAAAACTAGTAGCACTAGTTATTTTGTCGATTGCCGTCTTTCGATCACCCGAATAAGACGTTTCATCAGATTGAAGGGCTTGAATATCTTTCTGCTCTAAATACTGTTTTATTGGCTCTATGTTATTCGGATCCTGAGGTTTTATCTGTAAACTAGCTGGCAGCGGGTTATCTGTTTGGGATATTGCTAGTAGTAAATCTAAGTTACCCTGATTTTGTTCTTTATACTTCTCTAGGGCTTCATCTTTGGAAACGTAATTTACTTCACGAATACTATCAAGGTTTTTTAAATCATCGATTAACTGATCTCGTTTTTTGGCAGTAACGTCATCTTTTAAATAAACGGAGATATCGATCTTATCGGTAATCTGGGTAATTGTGTATGTAAAAGTTGAATTGGCTATTATTGAAAATAAAATTATCGTCAAAGTAATGACCATTACCGCTATTGCCGCCAGGCCTAACCAGGCATTTCGTATAAAATTTAGTAATCCAGCTTTAACAATCCGGCGGAACATTATCAGTCTATGTCTAATTTTCATGAATGATATTCTCCACTAGCTTTATCGCTGGCAATCCGGCCATCCCTAATAGTTATTACTCTTCTTTTTAGTTTATTGACGATTTCTTGATTATGAGTGGTTAGAATTACAGTTGTACCATATCGATTGATCTTCTCTAGAACCCTGATAACGTCCCAGGCGTGCTTAGGATCTAAGTTCCCAGTCGGCTCGTCAGCAATTAAGATTCTAGGTTGACGTACTATGGCCCGAGCTATTGCTACCCTCTGTAATTCACCACCTGAAAGTTCACGAGGCATTCTTTTTTCTTTGCCCTTTAGGCCAACAATATCCAGTACTCTAGGTACGGTATGGGCAATTTCTTTATTACCTACCCCTACGATCTCTAATGCAAAAGCTACGTTTTCGAATACTGTTTTATTCGGTAATAATTTAAAATCCTGAAACACCACCCCAATTTTTCTGCGTAATATAGGTATTTCTTTATCTTTCAGGGTCTCATAATCCAGGCCGCCAACTATAATCTTACCGGTAGTTGGTTTCTCTTCTCTAGTTAGTAGCTTCAGAATGGTAGATTTACCAGCTCCGCTGGCGCCAACTATTATCACAAATTCTTTAGGCTCGACGTGCAAACTAATTCTCTCTAGAGCCTGAGAGTTTTTATTATATTTTTTGGTCACACGATCTAACAAAATCATATAACCAAGTATAGCAAAATATCTGCTATTTGCTTATGTTAATTATGAAAAACTATTCTTCTCCGATCTTGGAATCCAGGCTAGCATTGATAAATTCATCTAGTTTTCCATCAAGCACATCGTCTACATTGGCTGTTTCATGTTTAGTCCGCACATCTTTGACCATTTTATAGGGGTGTAGTACATAATTTCTTATCTGGTTACCCCACTCGGCTGATTGATTTGGCCCCTTTAAGGATTCAATTTTATCCTGATGTTGCTCCAGCTTCATAACTGCCAGTCTTGACTGCAGTATTCCCATTGCTGTCTCTTTATTCTGAAGTTGGGACCGTTCATTCTGAATTGAAACAGTTATACCAGTCGGAATATGGGTAATTCGGACTGCAGAATCGGTAGTATTGACACTTTGGCCACCCCTACCGCCAGCTCGGAATACATCTACTTTTATTTGTTTTGGATCAATTTGAAGTTCTTTCGGATTATCTATTTTAGGAATTACGTCGACTTTAGCGAAACTAGTTTGCCGCAGATTATCTGAATTAAACGGGCTAAGCCGAACTAGCCTGTGAACTCCCGATTCATTGGCTAATTTAGCGAAGGCATAACTGCCAGTTATTTCCAGTGTTGCACTCTTTATCCCGGCTTCCTCCCCAGATGATTCAGCAATCAGCCTAACTTTATAGCCAGCATGTTCTGCCCACCGGGTATACATTCTAACTAACATAGCTGTCCAATCCTGGGCGTCAGTTCCTCCTGCACCAGCTGAGAATAATAGCAGTGCATCATGATCATCATATGGGCCATTGAACTTCAACAGCTCTTTTTGCCTATTAAATTTAGTTGTAGCCTTGTTTAGACCTTGTTCAAGCTCGGACACCAAACCACTGTCTTTCATCTTGGCTAGTTCAGATAACTCTTTTACTTCTCGCAGCAGATCGTCCCAAGGTGTTACCTTTTCTTTCAGGGCAGCCAGCTTCTTCATTGTGGCCTGAGCGGCTAAATTGTCGCTCCAAAAGTCAGGTTGATCAATTTCTGTAGTTAAGTCATCAATCTGCTTCTTTAAATCATCAATATTCAGACGAGATCTAGCCTGGTTAATTTCTTCAATTAAATGATTAATGTCATTGTTTATGTCTTCCATAGTATCTGCAGTATAGGCTAGATATCCACTACCTTCAATTATTGGCCTTCAAAATCGACTATTCTTTCCCCACAAGGGGCTAATAGTAGAATTAAGCTCTCTTAAGAATTTGTTGCTAACATTGCCTAGTATTCCTAATCCCCAGACATTATCAGCAAACATCGATTTTGCCACTTTAATAATATCTTCTTGAGTTATAGCAGCAATTCTTTCTGGTATTTGGTAATAGTCCTCCACCGCATCATCAAAGAAGTAGCGATAAGCATAGCCATTGGCAGTACCTCCGACAGTCTGCCCACTTCTTTGGTATTTACCCAGTGCATATTGTTTTGCAGCATCAATATCTGCGTTTGTAATAGTACCCGAAAATACATCAGTTAACTTATCTACTATGATATCGAACAGCTGAGGGGCATTTTTTGGTGAGATTTGAGCCCCGAACCACCAATTTGCGGTATTTTTCGATTGGCTGATACCAGAGCTCATGCTATACACTAACCCCTTCTCCCTAGCGGTTCCAAGTATCATAGAATACAACGTTTCGGTTAGCATACTGTTTATTAAACTAAGGTTATCGTGTTCCTTATCGTCCAACTTCCCAATCCGAAAAGTATCGATGTAGAAATATATATTTTCTATGGTGTCATTTTCGATACGTAACGGTTTATCGTAGTTTGTTGGTATTTCATCCGGTAGACTAGTCCGACCTGAACCCTGAGGGAGTTCAATATTTCCTAGCAGCTTTTTAATATTATTCTTACGAGGTTTAGTCAGTTTACCAGCAATAATAAATCTAAGATTACTAGCATTATGTGTCGCCTTATAATGATCAATTACATCCTGAAGTTTAACGTTTTCCATTAAATTTAGCCGTTCTTGATCAGTAATTGCTAAAAAACCAAACTTCTCTCTAGTTGCTAGTCCAAGATGCCTAAAGTGGTTATTCGATCTAGCAGTTAACTCTTCTCGAACGTTGCCATATTCAGCGTCGAACTCACTTTTTAAAAATAACGGTTTTGTAATAGCCGTAAGCAACAATCCTAGTATTCTATCCCACTCAAAATCTGCACATTCTGCCTCGTAACTAATGTCATAACTACTAGTTGAGGCATTGTTATAGGCTCCATTCTTCTCGAATTCAGCGTGAAAAGCATTGGCCGATGGAATCAGCTCATTGGCGCCAAGAAGGATATGTTCCATCAGATGTGCTGTTTCCCATTTACTCCTCTCAGATAGGTACTCTCCTGCCCGGAAATTAAAGTCAAAACTCATCACTGTTGCATCAGGGATATGGATCAATAACCCCTGTGCTCCATTGTCTAGTTGGATGCGCTCTACAGTATGCTTCATTCAGGGCTTATCTTTTCTTATTTTTTTTAGCTTTTTTTCTTCTTTTTCGCTCCTGCTTATGGGCTTTCTTTCTAGAAGCTGAGGAAACAACCTTTTTTGTCCCACCTTTTTTTGCACCTGAACTCACAAAGTCTTCTTCACTAAATTCATCAGCTTCAATAATTTTGTCAGCGTTATCTACCGACTGCCGGGCAGCTCGTGTTAATTCAGTTTCAGTAGGAGCCTGATCAACATCAGCCGGTTCAGCATTGAAAATAGCCCGAATTACGTCGTGCCGCAAGGCTTGCTGCATCTCTTCAAACATCTGCTGTCCTTGACGGCGATACTCAACTAAAGGATCTCGTTGTCCTACACTAATCCAGTGAATACCCTCTCGAAGGTGGTCCATGTTTTCTAGATGTTGCATCCATAAATTATCTAAAATCTGCAGATATATATCCCGCTCAATTTTTCTAAAATCTTCTGCACCGAATAATTTTTCTCTAGTTTCGTACAATTTCACTGCTTCAGAGCGGAGTTCTATCTCAAATTTCTCCGCGCTTAGGTCAAATAACTTATCTAATGTCGACTCGCTAAAAGGAAATACTTCTTTTAGTATAGCTTCGTAATGTTCTGAGGTAGCTAACGGGGAGTTAGCTAAGTCTTTCGCTTCTTCGTTTACGAAAATCCTTATCCGTTTACTAATATCCGGTTGATTTAAAATCTCCCGGCGCATCGTATAAGTTGCTTTTCGATGGCGGTTCATAACATCATCATATTTAACGACATTCTTACGTTGGTCAAAGTTATGTCCTTCAACTTTTTTCTGTGCTGCCTCTAGGCTTTTTGATATTATTCGATTTTCTATCGGGGTTTCATCATCAACACTCAAGCGTTCCATAACACTTCCAATCCGATCACCGCCGAATATACGCATAAGATCATCTTCGG
>JAGQMX010000047.1 GCA_020428425.1 Candidatus Saccharimonadota bacterium
CTTCCATGGCATCAAATATTGGTTGAGTTGTTTCATCCAAGGCTAGAATAAAGTATTCCAGATGAACTAGCTTTTTGGATTTGTTTATTTCTGCGACAATGTCATCAATTACTTTATTGTACTCAGGTAATATCTTGAACTTATTACCGCTTACTGCTCGGAGTTTTCCAAGTGAGCGGGTTAGTTCTACAATTGGTTGTATACGTTTTTGTTCTTCAGCACTTAGCGTACTGAGCTCATTGTTAAGTACGTCTGTCGCAGCTTCAAACAGTTTATCTATTCGGGCTTGTTTAGCTCGACGACGCTTAGATAGCTTAGGGCTACCAATTACAAGGAACAATAAAATACCAACACCCGGGATAAGAAGAATAATTAACAACCAGGCAATAGCTGAACTTGGTTTTCGCTTACGTGGAATGTAGATTAGGAATCCAATACGGATGACCCAATCTACTATAAAGCCGAGAACGTATAGCCAATTAATATTCATTATCTAAGATAATACCCTATAAACTCGATTATGTAGAATATTTATGTTTTAGTTTATAATCTTCAGTCATCCTGGAGGAAGAAACTAGACTAAGTAGACCGATAACAAAAGCTGCTGCAATCGATAGTTTAATAGCACGTAGCCGAGAGTCTTCATTTATCTTAGTTACTTCGGTCTGTTGATCTGGGCTTAGCTCGGTTTTTTGCAGGCCAGTCTGTAATTGTGAATTAGAAATGAATTCTACGTTGCTACTTATTTGGGTGCTCTGGGCTTGAACTTGTTGTTGATCGAATTGGCTTGAGTCTGATAATCCTTTAATAATGCCGTTCCCCAGTGAGAAAATTAACACTGACCCGATAACTGCTGTACCCAGTGACATTCCTAGTTGTTGGGCGGTGTAGTTTAGCCCACCAACCTGGGAGGCATCCTTATCCGATGCTGAGCCTAAAATAACTGATTGATTTATTGGGATTATCAAACCAATTCCTATGCCAGCTAGCAGGAAAGGAATTACTAACGACAAAGTCTGAGTGTCGTTGGATATGATTACATATAACCACCCAATACCGGCCAGCAAAATATATTGCCCAGCACGAATTATCCTAGTTGGCGGATATTTCTTTAGTAGTTTAGCACTGTACACTGAAGCACCAATTAGGCCAATTGATAGAGGAAGCAGGGCTACTCCAGATTTTATCGCTGAGAAGCCTAAAACAATTTGCAGGAACAGTGGCAGTATGAACAATATTCCTCCCATCAACAGTTGAGTAACTAGTACTATAGATAGACCGGTGCGTAGTGAGATAGTTTGTAGCAAAGAAACCTTCAATAGACCTGATTTCATTTTCTTTTCGAGATGGGCTTCTACTTTCATGAATCGCCAAATTAAGAATAATCCTATTCCACATATGAACGGTACTATCGAAAGTCCAAATAAGTTAAAGCTAAAGTTTCCAATCGTAAATGGTTGGGTCGCTCGAATCCAGCCGTAGGTAGTGGCTTGCAAGATACCTATTACAAATATACCTAGACCACTGGCCGCCAGTACTGCCCCCTTTACATCCAATGGTACTTTCTTGGCCAGCTTAGCATCCAATATATTGCGACTTAGCACCATGGTGATAGCGGCAATGATTACTTCACCAACAAAGGCGTAACGCCAGGATGCATAAGTAGATAACGCTCCTCCGATAATTGGACCAAGTGCGGCCGCAGCACCTGCAACACCAGCCGTAATTCCTAGGGCTGATACTCTTTGCTTACCTTTGAAATTAATCGATATTAAAGCCATCATAGCTGGCATCATCATTGAGGCACCTAGACCTTCAAGGATTGACCAACCGATAATTAACACTACTATATTTGGAGCGATGGAAGTTATTAGTGAGCCAATGGCATATATTGTCAGGCCGACTTGGAACATCCTTTTTCGGCCGTATAGTTCACCTAA
Source organism: Candidatus Saccharimonadota bacterium (assembly GCA_020428425.1). Lineage (GTDB taxonomy): Bacteria > Patescibacteriota > Saccharimonadia > Saccharimonadales > AWTP1-31 > JAGQMX01. The sequence goes on from JAGQMX010000047.1 coordinate 1,941, forward strand.
CTTACCGCCAATTAACATGAATGATGCCATGATAAGGGCATACAGAGTTATGGCTAATTGAACGGCGCTTACAGTAGTATTTAGATCTTTAACTAAGGTCGGTACAGTAACATTCATGATGGTGGTGTCGACAGTCATGATGAACTGAGCAAGAGATAGGGCAATGATAATTACCAAAAAACTGGAACTCCTGGATTTATTCATATTCTTATTATTGCATACAATCTGTTAAATAGGTTCATTATTTTTACTATTTTGCGTTTGTATGTGATAAAATATTGATATATTTGAAAGAATGTTAAACAATTTGTTAATAATTATGGTAATTGGTAGATAAATTATGGCCAACCAGCAATCCAAACCAGACTCAGTAGCCAGCCTAAAAAAAGAACTGGCTAATCTTCGTTCTGAAAACAAGAAGCTTAAACAACAATTTAAATCTAGCGCTAGTAAATCTGGAAAGGGAAGTGCTAAACGGACGTTCAAACGTACTACATCAGTATTCTTAGTTATTTTAACGGCCTTATTAATAAACATTAGTGTTGCCAACATCTGGGTACGTCGTAATTTAATTAATACAAATGTCTGGGTAGAAAAGACGACTAACTACATTGAAGATCCAGTAATTAGGGCTGAGATTTCCAAGAAACTTGCTACTAGAGCTATCGAGGAAATCAATGCCGAGCAGTATATTAGTGAGATTCTACCAAATCAAGTAGAACTGCTGGCTCGCCCATTGACTAGTAGTCTCGAATCATTCACCGCAAAGCAATTAGATGAGCTAATGCAAACCCAAAAGTTCAAAACTTTTTGGATGGATGCCAATCGATCAGCTCATAAAGGTATAGTCGATAGTTTAAAAAACCAGGGAGTTGCTACTCAACAGGTAAAAAACAATGATGTTGTTTATATTGATGGCGATTCATTATTTCTAAATCTAAAACCAATATATTCGCATATCCGTACGGATTTAGCTGATCGTGGATTAAATTTACCTAATAAACTTTCGGCAGCTGATGTTAACTCTAGAGTTGCTATCTACCAGATAAAAAATCTACCAACGATATTAACAGCTTTTGATTTTATCAATCGAGTCACGATAATCATATTGGTATTAACCCTACTTTGTCTTATTGGAGCATTGTTGCTAGCTGAATCAGCTAGAAAACTAATGATAGAACTAGGACTAGCCACAGCGCTGCTAATGATAGCCAATGTTCAAGCTTTATACCTAGCTCAATACTCGATCGTACAAAGTGTATCCTCAAGTGTAGCATTCTTGAATACAGAAGCTGCTCAGTCAGCATTTGATATTATCACCCGCGATTTAGTGATGATGAACAGAGTATTATTAGGACTTTCATTACTACTAGTACTAGTTATGATTCTTATTGGCCCATCGAAACTTGCCGTCAATATTCGTAAATATACCAACAAGGTATTTTCAGTAATATATAAGCACGACGGTCTAAACAGATGGGTTGCAACTAATACTCTGGCAGCAAAACTATTGTTACTAGGTCTAGGTATAGTATTATTACTCTTTCCGATTTTCAGTGGCCCGTATTACTTACTGGGTGTTATAGGTTTAATTGCTGGCCTAGCAATTTATGTATTCCGGGCTAGCAGATAGAAAGCTAATTTGCGATTAGCGTCGTTTGTTGGCAGCAGCTTGAGCTCGGGCTGCTCTTTGTTCTTCTAGCAATTTATCTTGCCGGAGTTGTTCAAGTTGTTTCTCTTGTTCGGCTTTAGTGATGTCAATTTTGTTCTGAGTGTATTGTACTAAAGCTCCTACACCCCACAGAATGAATAGGTAGACTATGATTGCAAATAGTGAAGATATATCTAAGTAGCCAGTTTCACCTACTGGTTTAGTTGGGAAAATACCTCGAAATGGTTGAAGGTAATCACTAGAAACTCTAATAACTAGGTTATAGAAACCGGCAGCTGAATTGGCTGAAAATAGTAGTAGGAAAATTCTAAGAGTAAGTGATACGATTCCGATAATAATATAGAAATACAGAGCCCACACGATAACTTTAGATATTTTTAAATAACCCGGCACCTGTACTTGATTATTTTGCTGTTTAGCCATTTTAACTCCTTGTTATAAGTTTATGAATATACTTTAACATTCTTTGGCGAGATTGGAATAGTAGATAGAAGAAACCGGGTAATAAAAGTGTAATATTTTTAGTGTGTATCTTGGTAATAATATTTACCATTTCACATTTCTAGCATATAATCTAGGGGATGTTTAATAATTCAAGTAATGTAGTCCGGTGGTTTAGTGTAGTAATCACAGCCGTGAGTGGGGTATATATTTTGGTAGATCCTTGGACCCTCACAAAAAATCAGTTGGTAATTCTTGGTATCATTCTAGTATTTGTATCGATAATGCTAGCTGGATCGGCTAAGAGATCATGGCCTACTTTTGGGGCACTAACCCTGTTTGGATTTTATCTGATAGGACGTGGGGCAGGATATGTGCAGATTAACTGGTTTAGACTGGTCATTGGCCCCCTACTAATAGCTGTATCATTGGTTCACTTTATGCAGCTTACAGCTCCATCAGATTCTACCAAAAAGTAGATCTAGTTAGGCTGGCTGTTTAGCATTTTGTTTTTTGTATTCGATGTAGGATTCTACTGTGGTAGTAATGACTATCATGATCATCGGGCCATAAATTACACCTACAAAACCGAAGGCTGCGACCCCTGCGAATGCCCCCAGAATAGTTAAGGCGGCCGGTAGTTGGGCATTTTTTGGAACTATTTTAGGCCGGATTACATTGTCTATGTTGGTAACTATTAGGAAATGGTTAAGCAGAATTAGTGAACCTTCAGTTATATTTCCTGTCAGAATTAATATAATCCCTAGCGGTATAGTTATGATTCCCGCACCGAGGGGGATAAAAGACATAAAAGTAAATAGCACCCCAAAGAACCAAAAGTATCCTGAAATGCCAACCAAAGAAAGTACTAGTGCCGTTTCAAACCCTTGAGCTGCCGCTATAACGAACTGTCCTTTGAGCATTGCTTTTGCCATGGCGCCCATTTTTTCTAGGTAGAGTTTATTAGTTTTTTTATCGAAAGGACTTAGGTCTTTGGCAATCTGGACTAACTTTGATCCTTTGCTAAGACCAGCTGTGAAAATAAATAAATACAATATAAACATCGTAACTAAGCCAGGTATACCACTGGCAATATTGACCAGAGCGTTCCCCAGTTCATTGGCCAGCTTAGGCAACAGATCACTTACAAAACCTTTAACCCCTTCACTACTAATGGCATCTTTTACGCCAACCGCTGACTCAATTTTTTGATTAATATTGTTAGATATATCAGTAATTGCTCCGGTGATAGACTGGTTATTTAAATTAAAAGTTCCTCCAGTCAGTTGATGGGATAATTTTACTGCTTGAGCGGCAGTGATACCGACGATTAATATCAAAGGAATAATCATGACAATAATTGAAAATATGGTGGTTGCCACGACCGATCGACCGGAAGACCTTAGCTTTTTTGTCAGATATTTATGTACCGGGTAAAAAATGAAAGCCATTAATAGACCGAGTATTATTACAGATAAGAATGGTCTAACAAAGTTTAAGCCTAGTAATAAAATAGTGATTAGAGTGATTGCCCAAACATAATTTGGTGTAGACGTAGAGTTAATAGTGGATGGTTTAGACATGTTTTACCTTTAACTTCTTCTTATGATATCATCAGACATATGGACAAACCAAAAAAACAACGTAGCAGACGGGCAATAGTTCTGCTAGTAACCTTCCCTATACTGGTCGGATTAATCACTCTGGGAACCGTTATTTTCCATAGTCTCGAAGAATGGACTTGGATTCAGAGCTTTTACTTTACAGTAGTCACTATCAGTACAGTTGGTTATGGTGACGTAGTTCCCACAAACGATACAACCCGAATCGTGGTATCCTTCTTTATCTTGATAGGCGTTGCTGTTGGTGCTGGCATCATGAGCTTATACGGTAGTAGCAGTGTTAAGAAACGAGTTACAAAACGTTCAGACGAAAGTGACCTTCCTACAAATCAGTAAGGTCACAAGCTACTAGTTAGTGTAG
>JAGQMX010000002.1 GCA_020428425.1 Candidatus Saccharimonadota bacterium
TAGCTGCCTGAGAAAATATTAGAAAACTTGCTCCAATAGCTGCAAATAATCCAACAACCATCAGTGCCATGTATTTCTTTAATGTCATATGTTGTAGTATCTTCATTATTTACCCCAGTTAAAGCTTAATATTGCAACGTCGTATGTGTCAACAGTCCCATCACCATTATAGTCACCATCAGCAAATGTTTTTACTCCTGGTTTGCCATAATTGAAAGCAAAGATAGCCAAATCTTCTGCATCAACCTTATTATCATCATTTGCATCAGCCTGCTTATACACTTTTATTGTTTTACTAGACTGATTGTCGGACTCATTCGCTTCGACGATTGTATTGTTCTGGTCAGCAACTGCAGTTATTGTATGTGACCCTCGGGTTGCTGTCCAATTAGTTGTAATTGTCTTTTCAGTATTTAAATTTAGGCCACTGATAGTTAGCGGATTATTTAAGTTACTAGAATCTAGTTTGAATAGATTGGATATTGAAACTCCTGATGCTATATTATCTGATCCACTATTGCGAACTTTAGCGGTTATAGTTACCTGATCGCCTGCTTTTGGATTTTCAGGACTAACGACCAATGAAGAAATAACTAGATTTGGTTTGCTGTTTTTTATACTGATTGTAATTGATTTGCTTCCCTCATTTGGAGTAGGACTGGCACTATCGAATGCTTTGACTAATATGGGGACATTTGATCTATCTGATAACTGTGTCGAATCCCAATTATAGCTATACGGGCTTTGTGTTGACGTGTGAACCTTACTTCCATTTACCCAAAATTCAACTTTTGATATCTGACCATCATCCTGTACCGATACTTGAATAGGCACAATGCCGACAGCGACATAACCGTTGGTTGGAGATACAAATGTAACACTTGGATTAGTTGTATCTGGAGTTGTAAAGTTAAAACTTGCACCAGTAGTGTTTCCATTCCAAACATTCTCAGGAGTTGCTGCAAAAGTTACTATTTTTGATTCTGATCCAAACTGGACTGCGGTTGAACCACTACCAGCTTTAGCTTTAAAAACAAGGTTTCCAACTTTTTGATTATTTATCACCGAACCACCAAATTTCGACACAACAAGTTTAACAGTTCCATTACCTCCACTATTTTCAAATACTCTATCGAAGGGACCTCCATTATTGTCTACGGACACGAATTCCAATTTATTAGCGTCATAGGTCAATGTCACGTCAACGGTACTTACTTCCTGGGAACCACTATTCTCATAGATAGCCAGTGCAACATTACTGTTGATACTATAGTTGCCACTGGACGGAGTAATAGAAAGACTAGCGTTAGCAGTTGCAGCTTCGGAAGCAGTTAGTAAATATGTTCCTACAACGGCAAATGCCATTACCAGTATTATTGTGGTGATTTTATTTAATTTAATTTTTTTAGTTTTATTTTTCATTACTTACCCCAACCGAAACTTAGTGTACCGATATCTAAAGAGTCAACCTTACCGTCGCCAGAAAAATCACCTTGATCATAGGTCCAATTTCCAGGTCTACCATAATAGAAGGCGAAAATGGCTAAGTCATCTGAATCAACTTTATTATCATTATTAATATCTCCAGGTTTTCTTTCAACAACCGTATTCTTCACAGTAATAGTTCTTGTAGAAGAGACTTTTGACAGACCATCCTTATTGTATGCCTTTATAGACAGTATGTAGGTTCCATCAGGGAACGAACCTGTTGCTGTATTCCAGGAGTAAGAATAAGATGATTTATCATCAGTATTGTCAGTGTGAACTGAATTTCCATTTACAAGGAAGTCCACTTTATCTATACCACTCTCTGCATCAGAAGCAGTACCGGTAATATTTACTGATCCGCTCTGAGTTGATCCAGCTGCTGGCCCAGTTATATTTGCCGATGGTGGCGTGGTATCACTTGGGTTGGCGCAGTTATCTCCTGGCTGCGCGCCATTTTGTACAGGTGTGATATTGTCTGGGGTACAGTTAGCATCCTGGGTAAAGATAACCCGGTCCAAAAGTACACCATCTTTATTTCCGATCATTTTAACACTGTGGTTTCCACTTGATAGATTTGAGACAGAGATCCGACTGCCAGTTGATCCGTTCTGGTAGTTAATCCATTGCCAACTATTTGTGGGAATCGATGAATTACCGCCTACATTGAAACAATATGCATTATCTATCTGGATTAAGTATGAATTAGCTGAAGAACTCGGAGCTTGTATTCTACTCCATATGTAATAAGTCCCTGTTGAAGGTATATTTACTGTTGAAGTGACATTACCATAATCAGTAGAAGGGGCAGTACATGGACCAGTGGCAGCAGATACAGAACTGGGATTAGCAACTTGCATCGACAAAAATAGACTTGTGAATCCTATAATCTGAAATACCGCTAGTAGTATTATTGAAGCTTTACGCATATTTGTTTTTAAGTATAAGCATATTATTTAATTTGGCAAATGTTTTTTTCTTACTTTCACTATTCAAAGAACTGCTAATCATTATAGCAAATTAATAACCATTAATACTACTATTATTATGCTTTTATATTTTCATCGACTGGTATATAATAGTTTGCAGAGTGATCCGGCCAACTAAGGTCGGATTTTTTAATAACAAAGGAGAAAAACAATGGAACTAGATATGAAAGGCTTGGCACTAGCGGTCAAAACAATAGCCGAAGAAAAGAACTTACCAGAAAATACCGTCCAGGAAATAGTTGAACAAGCACTAGCAGCTGCTTATAAACGAGACTACGGGGATAGGGAACAAGAAGTTCGCATAACCATGAACTTACATAATGGTGAAGTTGATGCCTATATTACTAAAGAAGTTGTCGACAATGTAGAAGATGAAGCTTTTGAAATAGGCCTGTCCAAAGCCCAAGCCATCCGAAAAAACGTTAAGGTTGGCGAGACAGTAGAAATCCATGAAAAAATAGAAAATTTTGGTAGAGTAGCTGCCCAAACCGCTAAACAAGTAATAATTCAAAGATTACGTGAAGCGGAGCGCGAGATAATCATGGCCGAATATGATGACAAGATCGGGAGTGTTCTAAATGGTCTGGTAAGTCGCGTGGAAGGCTTAATTGTTAGAGTAGACCTTGGAAAAGCCCAGGGAATTATGCCAAAAGCTGAGCAGATCCAAGGTGAACGCTACTACCCAGGACAACGCCTTAAAGTACTGCTAAAAGACGTAGAGCGTGGATTCCGTGGCCCACAACTAGTTGTTAGTCGTGGTAGCGCTGAATTCGTTGAACATCTATTTAGGAGTGAAGTACCTGAAATGGAAAATAATAGCGTAGAAATTAAAAAAATTGCACGTGAAGCTGGTGTCCGAAGTAAAATCGCCGTGGCTAGTACTGTTCCAGGAGTTGACCCAGTTGGAACATTCGTAGGAGGTCATGGAACTAGAGTCAATGCTGTAATGAGCGAAATTGGTGAACAAGAAAAGATAGATATAGTTGTGTTTGACGAAGATACCAAGAAATACATAATAAATGCACTAAGTCCTACTAAAATCAATAAAGTAGAAATCTTTGAAGATAGTAAGAAAGCATCCGTCTTTGTCGATGAAGACCAGCTAAGTATCGCTATTGGAAAGAGTGGTCAAAATGTCAGACTAGCTAGTAAGTTAACTGGTTATGACATAGATATTACCAACGAAAAAGAAGAAAAGACCAGTCAGCCAAAGACTGAAGACAAAAAGCCAGAGAGTAGTGGAGTGATAAAAAAGACAACAACTGATCACACTCAAAAGCCAAAACTAAAGCGTAAGGAACAGCTAGAGAGTAACCTACTGGATGCTATTGAAGAGCACGGTGAATAAATAGTTTCAGGTACAAAATTTGTCCAAATATTATCTAATTAGCACTCTTGCATTGTGAGTGCTAATTGGTGTATCATTATTTATATACATCTATAAGGTTGTATTCAAAGAGGAAAATACATGCAAAATACCCCAGACTTTCAAGAATTTCTAAATCACTTAACCGACAATGCCCTGCAGAGCTTAAAACATGCAGACGCAATTGCCAGAAGTTTTGGTAGTGCCTATATCGGTACTGAGCATTTACTACTCGGAGTCCTAGCCCAAGACAACTCTATGGGAGCAAAACTATTAGAATCTGCTGGAGTTACCTTAGATAGAGCCAGACTAGCCCTCAACTTAACACCCAAAACTATTACCATGAATATGAACGGTAAAGGGTTAAGTGAAACAGCAAAACTTACACTACGAATGGCCTACGATGTTGCCCAAGATTTTGCTCAAGATTTCTGTGGAACAGAGCATATATTATTTAGTATACTAAGCCAAAAGAATGCCCGAGCTACCGTATTACTGCGGGATATGAATATAGACGTCGAAAGTCTATCTAGTGAACTGGAAAGCTTCTTGAATAAGTCTAACTCTAGTAGCAGCTCCAACCTTGGATCACGAAAACGCAGTAAAAAAGGTCGGAAAACAGCCCTAGACTTCTTTGGCTCTGATCTAACTGCCCAGGCAAGAGACTCCAAATTAGATCCAGTTGTCGGTAGAGATAAACAAATTCAACGAGTAATAACTATTTTAGGTAGGCGAACCAAAAACAATCCCGTATTAATTGGAGAGCCGGGAGTTGGTAAAACTGCCATAGTAGAAGGCTTAGCACAAAGAATAGTAGCTGAAGATGTACCAGATAGCCTCATAGATAAACGCATCATACTGCTAGACCTAGCAGGCATGGTTGCTGGAACCAAGTACCGTGGTGAGTTCGAGGAACGTCTAAAGAAAGTTATGAAAGAGCTAGAAGATGACAATAAAACAATTGTCTTTATCGATGAACTTCACCTAATCGTTGGTGCCGGTTCAGCTGAAGGAGCAATGGATGCTGGGAATATCCTTAAACCTGCACTTGCCAGAGGTAAAATGCAGATGATAGGCGCCACCACAACATCTGAGTACACCAAACATATTGAAAAAGATGCTGCTCTAGAACGACGTTTCCAACCAGTGCAAGTACCACCAACAAATATCACTGAAACCTTAGCTATATTAAAAGGCCTTCGCAAACACTATGAGTCATTCCACGGTGTTAAAGTTAGTGATGACGTTCTAGTAGATATCGTCAACTTTGCCGAACGCTACATTAATGATCGATTTATGCCGGATAAAGCCATTGATCTACTGGACGAAACCGCCTCCCACCTTAGAGTTAATAAAGGTAAAACACCTCCGGAACTACGAAAACTTCAAAAAGAACTTAAACTATTTACCAGTAAAATAGATGATGCTGTAGATCAAGAAGACTACGAAAGAGCTGCCAGGTACAAGACCAAAGCCAGTCAGATAGAAGAAAAATTAAAGTACCTCCAAAAATCTGACAAAACAGCTAACACCCTAACCATGACTAGTGATAGTGTTGCTGATGTTGTTGCCCGGATAACTGGCGTTCCAGTGCAAAAAGTCATTAAATCTGAAGCCAAAAGTCTATTAAACTTAGAAAAGACCATTGAAAAACATGTTATTGGTCAATCCGAGGCAGTAAAAAGCGTTGCCAAGGCCGTTAGACGAAGTCGTTCAGGAATAGCTAGCCCTCAAAGACCTATTGGTTCATTTGTATTCCTCGGTCCAACCGGAGTCGGAAAAACTGAATTAGCTCGAGTTCTAGCTGATCACTTCTACGGAAGTCGAGAGGCTCTAATAAAAATTGATATGAGTGAATTTGCCGAACGTCATAACGTTTCTAGGTTGGTTGGAGCTCCAGCTGGCTATGTAGGTTACGAAGAAGGCGGACAACTTACCGATAAAGTCCGACGACAACCATATAGCTTAATATTGTTTGATGAAATCGAGAAAGCTCACCCTGAAGTATTCAATACACTCCTTCAAATTCTTGAAGATGGTGTATTGACGGATGCTAAAGGACGAAAGATAGATTTCACAAACACTATAATTATTATGACAAGTAATATAGGAGCCGATAAACTTCAGAAAGAAGCAGCTCTCGGTTTCCAAGTAGATAGCTCAGAAGATAAAAAAGATCTAGATAGCCTACATGCTCGAAATTCTGAAAAAGTTCGCGACGAACTTAAGAAAATGATGCGACCAGAGCTACTAAACCGGATCGATAAAGTAATAGTATTCAGAGCATTAACCAAAAATAATGCACTAAAGATATTAGATATTCAACTGGCTGAGTTATCTTCTAGGTTACTAAAGCATGGACTGGCAATAAATGTATCGACTTCAGCTAAAAAGCAACTGCTAAAGGATGGTTACGATGCCTTAAACGGCGTAAGACCGATGCGAAGGCTCTTACAAGACACCATAGAAGATCATATTGCTCATGGAATGTTAGATGGTACTTACCATAAAGGTAACATTATTAAAATTGGTGCCAGAGACCGCAAACTAACCTACCTAGCCACTAAAGAATAGTCGATAGTTGTTTCGCTATTACAACTCAAACATAACAACTATAGTTATTTAGTGATAAAATTAAATGTAGATGAAGCCCGAAGAAACCAAA
>JAGQMX010000048.1 GCA_020428425.1 Candidatus Saccharimonadota bacterium
TGTATATTTTTTTGCACCGTCCAGAACTTCAAACTTTGTTTTTGTCTTCCCTGGCTCACGAGAAATTTTGTATATATCTGGCCGTTCTTTTTTCTTGATATTGGCAACCTGAAATGTCGAGGATTGTAAATTATCTGAGGGCATATTTACGGTACTTTTGTTTAATTGCTGTTGAAAGTTACTATTTCCGTCTAGCACAACTATTTCTGTTTGCTTATTGTCGGCAGTCGGTTCTAATACAAACAGGTCAAGTTTCTTATCTAAGTTATAATCTCCCATCACAAATTTTGACTGACGGTCACCTGCAGCGGCTAATGACGATACTTTGGGAGCTTGAAAAATAGTATTTCCATCCTTTATCCTAGTCTGATTTATTTCAACCTTTCCCGATTTTGTATTTGTGTGGTTTACAGCATACACATTCACCTCTTCGATATCTGCTGAATATCCTAACAAATAATCTGTACCTTCGGTGCTGGGAAATGGACCAGTACCAAATGTACTCTTAGTACTATCATTCAACGGCACTGGGACTTTTGTACCCTCTACAATAGTTGGTTCCGGCTTTGTAACTGGTGAGTTACTATTCTCCACCTTGGGCGCTACTGCAGCCTGCGGTTTAGTAGTTGCGCTAGTTTTTACCGGTGCAACTGAATCTGGTTTAACATGAATAAAATGACTGGCGCTACTACGCAACTGATGGCTAAATACTCCGGTGCCAGCATTATTATACTGGTCTACCTCAAACATGCCGTTGGGATATACCTTGGTAACAAAGGCCACGTGACCGTATAATCCTTCCCAGACAGCAATATCTCCTTCCTGGGGTGTATTATCTACCAAATATTTACTACTTGCTGCATTATCCCAATTGTTGGCATTCCCCCATCCTGGTATTGAAATGCCAAAGTCCTTGTTTACTCTCCAAGCAACGTAGGAAGTACAGTTCCGAACATCATACCTCCATGGATCACTTAGATAGTATTTGACACCATATTTGTACTTGGTGTGTGCCGTACAGACTTGTGCACTTTGCATGGTAGGATGACACTGTCGATAACCCCAGTCATAGGTAGCCAGTTCGATTGTTTCGGCATTAGCCCAAGGATAGCCTCCATCACTAGCCGCAAAAACCTGACCAAATACTACGAAGCTTGGAGTAAGTAATAATAAACTATATCCCATATATTTGATGATTTTCCCGATTACTCCAAAATTTTTCATTTAGGCTCCTTTACTTGATACTTTTAACCTAACTTTAAGAAACTACCAGTCAAGTAAAAGTTCATATCAAGCAGAATATATAACTACCAACAAAAAGGAATAGAAATAAAAGTTAATCAGATGAAAATGCTATATAATATTAAGTTGTAATAATGATATCAATTAGCGATCAAGAATTTGAAAAATTAGTCACTGACAGTATGGATAATATTCCAGAAAAATACTATCAGCGTATTAAAAATGTGGCATTCGTAATCGAAGATCAACCTTCAATGGAGCAAAGAAAAAAACTTAAGCTGGCCTGCAACCAATCCCTGTATGGACTATACGAAGGCATTCCACTAACCAAGCGTGGCATTGGGTATAACCTAGTACTTCCAGACAAAATAACCATCTTTAAACTCCCGATTACACACAGTGCATCCTCGCCCGAAGAACTTAAAGAATTAGTCGACAATACTGTTTGGCATGAAGTAGCTCATTACTTCGGTTTAGATCACTCGCAGATCCACCACCTTGAGAATAAACCCAAAGAACCGACTGAGTCTAATTAATCCTAGATACTAGGATAAATAGAAATACTACTATGCCAAGAATGCGCCTAAAGTAATTTACGCCTTGAAATATTTCCTGCATACTCCAGACCAACAATGCTCCAATACCCAGATATTCCAATATTGTACTTGGTCTACCGTTTGTAATTCTACTTAATACACTTGCTGCAAACCAAATACCTAGTGTTACATTTGGAAACTGAGTTATTACTATTTCACCAGAATCATCCCGAAATAATTTATCGGTAATTTTTCTAGCTTTATTTTTATACATCTAATGTTGATTGATATAGATTAACGAAATCTATTAAAATGAGCCGAATTGTTGGTTCTGATCAGCGGCCGGAGCCTGGCCAGGATTATCTCCAGGAGTTTCAGCTGGCTTGTCGGCAGGTGTATTCATATCGGTAGCAACCTCAGGTCCTGGCTGACTATCGGCAGGAGTACCCTCTGGTTCTACTACTTGAGCATTCTCTACACCTGGTAGGCCACCTGATGCAGGTTGGCTGGGTGGAGTAGATGAATCTGGGGTTGGAGCAGCTTGTGGTACTGGTAGGCCAGCAGAGTCATCACCAGCTGGTTGAGCTGGGTCTGCTGCTGGAGATATTGGTTGTGTTGGATCCGGTGCAGGATCTGCAGATGGTGCAGGTACTGATGGCTGAATAGGCTGCGTACTATCGCCTTGATTTTGTGTTTGGTCGGTTGAATTTGGATCCATATATTCCCCTCTATTTATCCTATATTATATTTCGTAATTAGTTACTATTATATTGTACATAATTCAGACTAAATTATAAAGCTTTTCAAGCGTAATTCTTTGCTATACTGGTATTAGAAAAGGATAACCAATGAACGAATTGTCGACAATAATCTGTACATCATTACTAGCTATGTTAGGCTACATGACTTTCTGGTTCCTAATTGCAACTCTAGCCAAGAGAAACGACATTGCTGACACAGCTTGGGGGCTGGGATTCGTCTATATTGCCACAATATCACTGTTCAATAACACTAACCCCGACATAGTAGCCTGGACGGCTTACATCCTAACGGTAATCTGGGGCCTTCGACTTGCGATTCATGTTTTCTCAAGAAACAAAGGTAAGAAAGAAGACTTTCGCTATGCACAGTGGCGCAAAGACTGGGGTAAATTCTTTCTTATCCGTTCATATTTTCAAGTATTCTTGCTTCAAGGTCTATTATTAATCCTAGTTGCGACACCTGTAATTCTAGCAACTAGACTTAGTACATCACTAGACGTATCAGCCTGGTACCTAGCTGGTTTAATTGTTTGGATATTTGGTTTCTACTTCGAGGCAGTCGGCGACTGGCAACTGAGCCAGTACATTAAACAAAAAATAGCTGGCAAGAAGATGAAGTCTAAAATCATGGATCATGGTCTATGGAAATACACTCGTCACCCCAACTATTTTGGTGAAGTAGTTCAGTGGTGGGGTCAGTGGATTTTACTCGCTTCTAGCGCTGTTGCTGTCGGTTATAAATATCTTGGTCTAACAGGGCCTGTTACAATTACCATACTAATTCTGTTTGTTTCCGGCATTCCACTGCTTGAAAAGAAATATGCTCATGACAAAGAGTACCAAGCATACGCAAAAAAGACTAACAAATTCTTCCCCTGGAATCCAAAGGATTAGATATTGCTATTCTCGTCTTAGAGCGGTGATAGGGCTAATCTTGGAAGCTCTCTTCGCGGGGAATGCCACAACCAGTAGTCCAATAATCACAGCAAATATTAATACATAGGCAGCTAGCCATAAAGGTAGATAGAATACTGAGAAGGCTTCTTTAACTCCTCTTGAAGAGGCCAAATTTGTAGCCAGTGTATTTACCCCAAAACCTGCAATCCAGGCCATAACAATTCCTATCAGTGCACCCATCGCAGATAGTAATATTGCTTCGAATATAAACAATCTTTTAATATCTCTTTGTCGGGCCCCTAGAGAAACCAATAGTCCAATTTCCTTTGTTCTCTCCAATAGAGAGATAGTCAAGGTATTAAACATTCCTAAAATAGCAATAGTCATTCCAATGCCACCAGCGGCAGCTAGAAGGATATTAAGAATCGAGAATACTTGATTTATTTGCTGCAAAGTATCTGCTGGAGAACTAGTAGTGAAAGCTTTACTCTCTATCTGTTTCCTAACCGCTGGAATATTTTCACTATCATTTACCACGACTTTAATCTGGCTATAATCCCTAAATCCTATATCTGAGAAAATTTTATGGCTAGCAAAAAGTTCGTTGGAACTGCCTGAATCAATAACAGTGCTAATTTTCAGTTCCTTTTTAAAATCACCAGTTAATGGGAAGTCTATTGCTTGATTTTTATCTTTTAGTATAGAAATTGAAATATCTTTATTTATTATATCTTTTGGATCCTTAATCCCAATAGTATCTAAGAACGCAGTATTTACGATAATGATATCTTTGTTCTCTACATCAATTTTATCCCCGGCAACCAACCTAAATCCGCTCAGGTCCAAGAAGGCATTATCGGCACCATAAATAATTGCGTCGGTATTTGATTTATTGTAGCCAACTTTACCTGCAAAGGAGAAAGTCTTTGATACATCCGTTACGTTGGAATAATTTTTAAACTCCGAAACTGAGTCTTGATTTAATTTAATTGACTGAGGCTTCGAGGTAGTAACCTCAATAGTATTAACTGATTTAGAACCGACAACTTGTTCAGTTACTACTTTCTGTAAGCCAAGGCCTAGTGAAACAAGAAAAACAATTGCTCCGATTCCAATTACTACCCCGATAATCGTTAAGGCTGTTCTTAACTTCTTGAAAACCAAATTCTTGGTAGACATTAGCAGAAGAACTCGGAAATGAATATAACTCTTACCTGTTTTTTTCCGTTTACTAACAGAGGGTTTCTTTACTGAGTTCGTCTCTGGTTGATTGTTAGCTATTTCGTTCATTGCTCATCCGTATTCTTAGATTTAGATTCAGAGTCAGAGTCAGGGTTAGAGTTAGCTGTGGATGTGGGAGATGGACTACTTAAAATATCCTGTACTTTTGTACCATCTTCATCGCTCATATGATGCTTTAACTTCTCTTTAGTCTCTGAACTTAACCCATGTTCCTGTTGATCTTCAGTTACGATACCATCTTTAACCGAAATACGGTATGTACTCATTGGTAAATATTCAAGATTATGAGTAACCATGATTATTGTTTTGTTAAAATCAGTTTTCAAGGACAACAATAAGCTCATTATCGCATCACCGTTTGTGGTATCCAAGCTTCCAGTCGGCTCATCAGCAATAATTACTTGAGGGTCAGATACCAACGCTCGAGCCATTGATACCCTTTGTTGCTCACCAATTGATAACACATCAGGACCTTGCTTTGCTAGATGATCTACGTTGATCTTCTTAAGCGCTTCTAGGGCCAGGGGTCTAGCTTCATGTGGTAGATAGCCACTTAAAAATAAAGGTACGCAGACATTATCTAGAACATTCAGGCTGGCTACCCAGTAGTTAGTTTGGTAAACCAATCCAAGATTATTGGCTCTAAAATTAGCCCTTTTGTCATTAGACATCTTGTACAAATTTACACTGTTAAATATTACACTACCAGCTGTTGGTACCTCTAACCCGGTTATTGCATCCAGGAGAGTAGATTTTCCACTACCTGATGGTCCATGAATTATAGTAAAAGAATTCTTTGGAATAGATAAACTACATTTTTTTATAGCTTTAACTGTAGTGTGAGGGAGAACAAATGATTTTTCCAGGTCGACAATTTCAATTACGTTATTCTGATCATTCATTACCAAATCCAAACATTCGCTGCAGCGTATTAAATATTATTGAAATTACTGAATCAGTAGCACGGGTAATAATTACCGACTGTACTCCACCTTCACCCTGGTTGCTAGATTTATCCCTGCTTACCGGCTGGATGTTATAAGCCTTTGATGGAGATAGATCAGATATGATGGAGACGTGTTCAAGAGTTAGGTTACCATCTTCAATAGTCTGGTTATTAAGTTCAGTGGAAGATGAACCTTCGGTATATTTAACCTGGCTAGTAGCAGGCTCGTCAGTCTTCCAAGTCACGACAATTTGTCCTCGGGCTTCACTACCAGTACCACGGACAGTTTTTTCAACTGAGATATCACTAATTTTTGGTGGCCTAGTATCAAGTGCTGTTTTAAATGTTTGTCGTTCACTAGTTGCTAGGTTACCTGAACCATCTCTAGACAATGCTACTAGCGAATATTCGCTATCGTCAGCTAGATCACGAATGGTTATTTCATGGTTTGTAACTAGTTTTGATTCAGCCTTCTCAATGGGAGAAATACCAGCTCTAGAATAAGTTAACTGTGAAGACGCTGGAACATTTGTGACCCAACTGACCTTTTGGGTGCTGGTTGGTTCTCCTTGCACTGGCTGGAATTGTAGCTGTGATATACGTGGACGAGGCAAGGTGGTAAAAGAGAATATACTACTTTGGTATTTACCTCCCTCTGAGTCATACATAGTTAGTTTATAGAAATACTTCACTCCATCATCTAATCCAGTTAGATCAACACCGTAAGTTGATTCACTTGCCGAGGTATTTATTGATTTAATTCCACCAAAACTATCCGATTTTCCGAAGTTTATATCAACGACGTTTGCCGCTTTGGTAGTAAATTGGATAGTAACATTAGATAGACCGACAGATAATGTATTTACTTCTTTAAGGACTGGTGCCGGAGCAGTCTGGAAGCTACCTTCGTCAGATACTCCTGTGTTACCATCACCATCTGTCCATCTAGCCACATAATAATAGGTCGTACCGGCATCGAGATTATCTAGCGATACATTGTGAGTTGTAATTTGGTCTGAGTTACTTATTTCCGATGGATTATACTGCCCTCGTGAAGTACCGATTGCTATTTTGGAGTCACTTTCTCGATTGGTGACCCAGGCAATTTTCGCCCTCTTAGTTGTAATATTTGAAACTACAGGTTTACTTAGTAACTTAGCTGGTTCAGTGAATTTACCAGTTGGCAGCATATTTACAGTCGCACTGTAAGCTCCACAGTTATTTGCGCTGTCGCAGGCTTTGAGCTTGTAATAATACTTCTGCTGGGCCAATCCGGCATCGACATAGCTTACTCCAGAAGTAGAGGCAATTTGGATAAAGTTAACATTGTCTGTCGAACGATAAATTCTATAGGTTGACACACCTGCCCCTACATTCGATGGAATTGTCCAAGATAATGCGACCTTCCAATTAGATGTAGCTTTGGTAGATATGTCGGCGATTTCTAGATCAAGAGGCATACCAGGAGCGGTAGTATTAGCTGTAAACGTTGCACTAGCATAAGTATCATAGTTAATATTTCCAGCTTCGTCTTTAGCTACAACATAAAATGTATTAGTACCCGGCTGAGTAGCATAGGCTCCGGCAACCAACGACTCTTCTCCCGCAGATGTATATGTACAGGTATTGACTGTTGGTAGTGTATTAACCGTATAGCAATAAGTTAAGGCAGAAGATGGACCAACAAAAGTTGATGGTGGATCCCAATCAAAGGCAAAGGAGTTTAGGGTATTAGTGCTAGGAGTTGCAACCACATTGTTTGGAGATGAAGGCGATGCAGTATTTATTTTAATAACTGCAGTGGTATTAGTATTCGAGAAATTTCCGGCAAGATCTAGCGTTCGGAAATAGATAATATTATTACCCTCAATTAATTCAGGATAATCGAAAGTAGCGTCGGTGGTATATGATCCATCATTTACCAGTAAATCTGTAGCATCTTGCGCCCCATTATGATTGTCTCCATACCAGGTACCATCGTTTAACTTATACTGTAATCCAATTACTCCTGAATTAGCATCCGAGATTGAACCTGAACCCGACGTTGGCCAAGTTAGGGTTACATCTCTGGTGGCAATAAACTGCGAAGGACCGGATATAAAGCCAAGCGCAGCTGGAGCAGTGTTGTCATACTTAAAATCGAATTGAGCTGAGGAACCAGAAAAGACATTATTTGAATAGTCTAGAGCTTTTACCGACAATGTATATGCTGTATTGGAGGAAGTTAATGCTGTTCCTAGTAGTCCTGATGTACTTAGGTCAATTGAATTTGAGCTAACCGCGAATGGGCAAGACCCATCAGTATCTAGCGGACTTGAACCGAGTAGCCCTTTTGTAGTGACCGGATCAGCTGAATTATCTGTTCCAAGATACAAACAATAGCCTTTGATGCCAGTTGCTCCAGGGTTTGCATCATCGGTACCAGCGTCCCAGGCGAAATATGGATCAGGGTCATTGGTCCAATCATCTTCTGCGATACCGGCACCACCATTGGACTTAAACATTGTGATATTCGATGCATTTGAAGCTGGTGGAGTAACGTCAGGATTAATTTCTAATGTAACATCTGTAAGAGTAATCGCTTGATCACCATTACTATCCAAGTATGCTCGCCATTTGAATTCACGATCGCCAATATCGAAATCATTGATGTTGGTATTGATATCTGCGGCTGTATTGTATTCTCCACTCCCTGCTGTTACCCAAGCAGTACCATTCCAATAGTACCAATCAGTACCATCGTTATTTGATATCTGATAATAAATTTCTCCGCCATTTTTTGAAGCGGTTTCAGAAAATGTTTTCCAACTTGCTACTGCAGCCGGGGCATATGCATCGTTGGGTTCTATGGTCGGTTTGTCAGTGCCATACCTTTTACCAATAAATGATGCACCGTCTGTTGTTCCAGTAATCATCTTATTTGAGTCAACAAACTTGAGAGAGGTGAACTCATCACTTGCAAGGTCAGGGGTGGTTGTTACATCAATTGTTTGTCCGATTGTAGGGGAATTTACATTCACTCCATCAATACGTAGGATTTTGCCATCTTCCGGGGAAGTCGTATTATGAACAGAATAAAACTTATCGTTATCATAATCAATAGCAGTAGCCCTGACATAAGTTGGGAAATATTCTGGTAGTGATGAATTGTGTATTTGAAGTTCACCAATCAACAAACTTCCATTATCATAGCCAGTATATTTTACTCGAAAATATTGACTAGTTGTTGCTCCGAAGCTATTTTCATAACTAAATCTGCTTGTAATATTCGCAAGCGAGGACAATCCAGATACCGATCCAACTTGGTTAACAGTGCCTCCTTCGAATGAGGATTCAAAGGTTTTCATTTCTCGAATTCTAAGTGGAGCGCTTGCACCATACATGTTCGTTGCCCTAATCCGGATTGATTTGACAGACGTTGGATTAAAAGTACTTTGTTTAGCAACATCAGAGTTATTGGTTTCTGTCTTTAGCTCCGTTACAGTACCCGATTCGAACATGCTAGAGAAAGCTTGCATCTCCATTATACGGGTACCATGTCCATATGTAGGAGCTCCAGAAGTCGTAACGTACAAGCGCATATACCTCCCATTTACTGGAGAACTAAATTTTATAGTATTACTCTGATTATTATTATTGGTTGTACTATATGCGCTAGTCCAATCAACTCCGTTATCGCTATAATCAATTGAAAAATCCTTTGCCGTGTAGCCACCCTCATTCACGAATGATACACCCTCAATTGGTTGCGATGAGCCAAAATCAAGTTGTAACCACTGTGGAGCTGTGTCTGTTGGTACAGAACTACTCCAACGTGTAGAAGTACCATCTATTGCTTTCAGTGGCCCGTAAGTACCAGGGTTATTTTGATACACAGAAGAACTAGTTGCAGTAGTCGCAGGAATTTCAATAGTTTCAGAAGTACTACCCTCGATTACGTAGTCTTTTGCAGTACTGTTTTGATCATAAAATTGCATATCAACTGCACTAATAGTCTCTGGGTTCGGATATGTTAACTCATACAACTGGGTTGGCATTACATTGGAATAAAATAATGGTAAAAATGCTGTGTTATAAGTATCATCATTACCTTTTGTTTGATTGTAAGATGTCGAATATTCCCATGGCCCCCAAGGCGTAGCACTTGGGGATAAATTCTCCGTTGTCCCTTGTGTACTAGTTTCAATAACATAGTCACTTGGAGTGTAGCCCTCAGAATTCCAAAACGAGTGTTGGACTTGATTAAACGTTTTTGATGATCCAAGATTATATTCTAACCAATCAGGGGCTAGGGTAGTTGACTGAATATAATAAGAGCCCTCATTACCATCTATTGATTGATTAGCCTGCGATTGAGTATTAAATCTACCTTTAGCACTAGAGCCAGAAATAAGATTTGAACCCTCCGCACCCGTAAAGTAGTTATTTATTATCCCATCTGCGGGATTTGTGCGATTTTCTTGGATTGTAAACAACCCTTCTTCAGTACCTACGTATATTGTATTATCGCCAGAGTTAGCTGTTGAAGTACCTGAAGTAACTGAAATATCTGTATATCTGGTATATGATGGGTCTGGGCCATGCTCCGAAGCCCAATTATACCCATAGTCTACCGAGGCACCTGTCCAGCCAGCCCAATCAGATGTTTCATCAATAGCATCATATTTAGCAAAAACAGTGCTGACATTTGCGCTACTAGATCGCATATCATAATATAACGCTCCATCGTCAGATATCATGGCACCATTGTTTTTGTAACTACCACCAGCCATTAAGGCCTTTACAACACTAGGGGAGCCTTGTTCATCCTTAATAATATGTGCTGCGGTATCTGTAGTAACTGCAAGATATACTTTAGAGTCAATTTCATTAATATTAATTTTTTTGATATTTTGATCACCTAGAGCTGGGGACGAACTGGTTGTATATCGGGCGCTCCCAAGAGGAGTAGCATTAGTAAGCGTACTAATTTGCCATCTAAATATCCCTCCATTTTTCCCTGCATAGAGATAGTCATTTGCTGTATCAACAGCCACAAAGCCACCACCTGCGACAATATACGCACTCCTAACCCAAGTATCCTGCCTAATTACATCAATTCCTAGATCTGTAGAGACAAAGTAATAAGTATCGTCAGCTGCCACATCCAAAACATTATCAGACTGTAAATGCCCGCTAGCCACGGAAAAGTTACTGACTGCATCCTGAAGCTTAAGCCTTAAGTTATTGCTATCTGGTTCAACCTTACTAGCACTATAGGAATATTCCGCCGGAGTTTCAAAAGTCCATACTTTAGTATCGTTAGGTGCAGCTAATGCTTGGAAGGTAATTCCTAACATCCCTAAAATACCAATAATCAGGATTAGTAAGTTTACTAGCTTATGCCATTTCCAAAGATGCCACTTCTCATACCAAGTCCATCGCTTAGTCAGATGATTATGCGGCCGTACAGCCACATGATGATGCACTGTTTTTGAAGCGTGAGCCACACGTTTAGAGTGCTTTTTAATGGTATGCTTAGCGGACTGAGCTTTTGTTTTTACAATCTTTTTACTAATTTTAGGTTTACCACTTTTAGCGGTGGCTTTTCTACCCCTTAACATAAGTAGTATTGTACAGTAGTCAGATGGAATAGTAAAAGAATTTAACTGACTAAACATAATTTCATATAACCAGGGTAATTATGTTATAATAACCACAAATAGTTTATATGTTTAGAATAACCAGTTGAACACAGTAATTCTAGCGAATGTATTGACTCTTTTTGCCTGAATAACCAAGAAAGTTTGAAATAATCGAAAGTAGATATGGATTATAAGAAAATACGAAATGTAGCAATAATTGCCCACGTTGACCATGGTAAAACCACAATAGTCGATGGGCTTCTTAAACAATCCAATACTTTCCGCTCCAATCAAGCTGAAATGAACCAAGAGTTAATAATGGACTCTAGTGATCAAGAAAAAGAACGTGGAATCACTATCACTGCTAAAATTACCGCTGTTAGCTATAAAGACAACCGAATTAACATTATTGATACTCCTGGACATGCTGACTTTGGCGGCGAAGTTGAACGTACCCTAAATATGGCAGATGGCTGTCTACTGGTGGTCGATGCCCAAGAAGGTCCGATGCCCCAAACTAAATTTGTCCTAACTAAAGCCTTAGCCCTAGATCTGAAGCCAATCGTAGTGATAAATAAGATTGATAAGCCGGGCAGTAGAATCGCTGAAGTAAAAGACGAGTTAGATGATTTATTCCTAGAACTTGCCCTGCATGAACATCAGTTGCATTACCCCGTGTACTACGCTATTGGCCGTGATGGAAAAGCTTGGAGTGAAGAGCCTAGTGATCCGAATGCAGATACTGATTTATCTGTATTATTTGAAGGAATTGTCGACAATGTCCCAGCTCCGGACGTTGATCCAGATCAACCTTTCCAAATGCTGGTTACTGCACTCAGTTATGATAGCTTTCAAGGTAAATACGCCGTAGGAAGAATCAAGCGCGGCCAAGTTAAACCTGGACAGCAACTAACTATTATCAAAAAAGATGGCGCCCAAGTTAAAGGAAAAGCTGATCGTATATATAACCACCAAGGATTAGCTAAACTAGAAATTAAACAGGCAATAGCCGGGGACATTGTTAGTATCACTGGCCTAAGTGATATTCAAATCGGTGAAACTATCGCTGACCCTAGTGCTCCTGATGCTCTACCAGTTCTAGAAGTTGAAGCACCGACTCTAAAGATATACATTGGCCCAAATACATCACCATTTAAAGGTCAGGAAGCTGAATTTAGTACCAGTCGGCAGATTGCCGATAGATTAAACAAAGAGTTGGAAACTAATATTGGACTAGAAGTAGAGCCCGAGGGCATTGGCTTTTTGGTATCTGGCAGAGGTGAACTACACCTTAGTGTCTTGATTGAGACCATGCGACGTGAAGGTTTTGAATTTGAAGTTGGAAGACCACAGGTTGTGACCCAAGAAAAAGACGGACAAACTACCGAACCAATTGAGGAAGTCATAATAGAAGTTGGAGCTGAGCAAGTCGGTGCAGTTCAAGCCGAGCTAGGTAAACGCCGAGCCGTCTTGATTGACCAATTTACTACTAACAAAGGTGTTACTAAACTAATTTATGAAATGCCAACTAGAACCCTACTTGGTCTTAGAAATATATTAATGACCGCGACCAAAGGTACGGCAATCCTAAACAGTTTAGTTACTGGCTATAAACCACTGGGAAGTACATTGCAGCAACAAAGGAATGGTGTACTAATTGCTTTCCAAACTGGCGTAACTACAGCCTACTCCCTACAAAACGTTGAAGATCGCGGAACCTGTTTCGTAGACACGGGTACGAAAGTATATGCGGGTCAAATTATTGGCCTAAACACACGAAATGATGACATGGAAATAAACGTCGTTAAAGAAAAACACCTTACCAATATGCGTAGTAGCAGTAGCGATGGCGTCGTTCAGCTAACGCCTCCTGTAATCTTTAGCCTAGAAGAAAGTCTAGATTTTCTAGAGAATGATGAACTACTGGAAGTCACTCCCAAGAGCCTTCGACTTCGAAAACGAGAACTCGATCCCAATATGCGCAAACGCCAAAAGAATACTTCATAGTTATCGAAAAACAGAGTTGTTATAAATTGTTATAATAGGAAAGTATCCCTATTATTCTAATTTGGGAAATTATAGTACAAAAGACTAGCTAAAGGAGGAATAATGCAGGTTAATCTACAAGCTGATAATAAGAAAGTCACAGCTCAAGCAGTGGCTGCCCTGGAAGGACCAGGTAATATTAAAGGCCAAGCCAAATTTACTGAGTATGACGTCGATGGCTGGAAGTATGTACACGTTAGTGTTGAACTATCTGGCGACCCAGAAACATTAACTGCCGGTAAACATGCCGTTCATATTCACGAGAAAGCAAGTTGTGATTGTGATGGATTCAAGTGTGCTGGTGGCCATTTCGATCCAGGCCCCAACGGCAACACCGATGCCGATGCCAATCACGGCTATCATGCTGGTGATCTGCCTAATATTACTATAGATGATGCTGGAAAAGGCACTCTGCAAGCAATTACTACCCGAGTGACTCTATCCGATGGCCCAGTCTCAATACTCGGAAAAGATTCTGCCCCAGAGGGAACATCGTTAATGATACATGGCAACACAGATCCTTATAAGCCAGGTGAAACCGGCTCAGGAATCTCCGGTGGACCAAGACTTGCTTGTGGAACTATCCAAAAAGCTAATTAAATGTTCTGTTAAAAGGTAGCAAATTATTCACTTGACGAAATTGAATTGTCTTTACGCCATTTCTCAATATCTGCATGATTGCCACTAAGTAGCACCGAAGGAACTTTCATCCCTTCATAATCTTCCGGCCGAGTGTAATGAGGATGTTCTAGAGTCTTGCCATCACTAAAGCTCTCCTTCTGGGCACTTGTTTCACCACCTAATACTCCAGGAATAAGTCGCACAACACTATCTACTACTACCATAGCCGGTATTTCACCACCTGTAAGTACATAATCACCAATAGATATTTTCTGATCAACTACACTTAGTATCCGTTCGTCATAACCTTCGTATCTACCACAAATAAGAATAAGGCCACCCTCGCTAGACAGGTTTTGGGCAACTTCTTGCTTCCATTTACTACCAACTGGTGTCATTAACAGGACTTTTGCCTGTTTATCGTTGTTTTTAGCGGTTTCAACAGCATTAAATATCGGTTCTGGCATCAATAGCATTCCATCTCCACCACCATAGGGAGTATCGTCTACGGTTTTTCTAGGACCAATTCCAAAGTCACGTAAATCAATATATGAAATATCTAACTGCCCATTTTTCTGAGCCTTTAGCATCATGCTATTATCCATTACAGCTGGAAACATTTCTGGAAATAAGGTAATTATCTGAATTTTCATAATTTAAGTATATCTCACTTACTGTTTATCTCTAGGGGCTACCAACGAAAAAAACCTCCGGCAAGAGGTTTCATTCGTCACATAAAGCTCCCAACTTTTGTTGGCTCGCAAGAGCTTGCATAAACTTTATTGATTAAAGGGTGGCCTCGAATATGATCTTTCGATATATTTGTAGGCTTGATTGATTATACACACTAAATATTTAGCTAGCAAGTAATATTGTAATAATTACGTACTAAACAAAGCTAAGTTTTCGGGCTAGATGTCTAGATCATCTAGGTCTTCAAGCTCCCGCCTGGTCCTAGCGGCTCGGCTGTCTGTATCTGATTCTTCATCTGACTCATCTACTTCAGCCTCGACTTCATTATCGTCATCCTGAGAAGTTTCATCTGCTATATTAGTAGATTCTTTTTCTTCAGTATCATCTGAATCGAACGTACTCTCTTCTGGCTTGTTATCCTGTTCACTACCATCTGATTTATTGTCTTCATTTGTTACTTTTTCTTCTTGAGCTGGTTTGTCGCTACGATTTGGCTTGTAGTCTTCTGGTCCATTATCTATAATTTTTAAGTTATATCGGGCATCATTCTTAGTTCCTAGAGCACGAAGGAGAGTACGCAAACTTTGAGCAGTAGCTCCGCGTTTACCAATTATTCGGCCTAGGTCTTCAGGGTCAACTGTTAATTCAATTAACACTCCCTTTTCATCAATTCTACGTTCGATTTGAACTTGATCTGGGTTTCCTACTAAAGATTTTACGATAAATTCTACGAAATCTTGGTCAATATTACTCATTTGCTGAAACTCCTG
Organism: Candidatus Saccharimonadota bacterium; assembly: GCA_020428425.1. Classification (GTDB taxonomy): domain Bacteria; phylum Patescibacteriota; class Saccharimonadia; order Saccharimonadales; family AWTP1-31; genus JAGQMX01. The sequence goes on from JAGQMX010000048.1 coordinate 15,379, forward strand.
TATTTAGTAAATTACAATTCTATTATACACAACATTAATGTTTATGGTCGAATAAACCAATAAACGACTAAGAAATGTTAGTTATCGATGTTAGGTGCAAGGATAGGTTATTCTTTATTTTCAGCTTCTGATGTATCTTCAGAGCTTACTTCAGCTGTCTCTGCAGGCGCTTCTTTTGTTTCTTTGTCTGCTTCTTCTGTATCAGCCTTATCTGTAACTTCCTCGGCTGCAGGCTTATCAGCTTCTGCTGTCTCGCTAACTTCTGGCGGTTTTTCTTCATCAGTATTTGTTGCTGTTTCTTCTTCCTTACGGTTCTTTCGTAGTTTTTCCGTGTTCTTAGTCGACCGCGTATTTGGAGCATCTAATTTCACCCATTCAGGCAGCTTGATTCCCTCGTTCTTGATTAAAATAGCTACTCTATTAGAAGGCTGGGCTCCGTTCTTCAAGAATTCAGTAGTTTTATCTTTATCTACTACCAATGTTTTGTTGTGGGGGTCATAATGACCTAACTGAGCAACTACTTTGCCGCTGGTTGGGGTCTGACGACTATCTTGAACCACAACACGAAACATAGCGTGTCCTTTTCTACCGGTTCGTTGCATTCGAATAGCTAACATATATAATTTATCTCTCTATGATTAGTCATATTTACAATATGATTCTTTAATATTTTAACTTCTTAACATATTACAGATTATTACCTCTGTTGTCAATCTATTTATGATCAGAGTAACTTTCTAATGCTATCTCAGCGGCATTTTGTTGCCCAATTTGCTTGCTAGGACCCTTACCCTTTCCGCGTATTTCTCCATTTATGAATACTCCGACGGTAAACTCTTTATCATGATCGGGTCCGACCTCTTCCAGAACTTTATATATCGGTGTTGAATTGTCCTTACTCTGAGCTGTTTCTTGGAGATGCGATTTAGCATCCATCCAAGAGCCAGTTTCTAGAATGTTATCAAAGGTACTTATCAACGATTTAGTGATAAATTTTTCAGCTGCCTCATATCCTTGATCGACATAAATAGCACCAACTACTGCCTCATAACAATTAGCTAATATTTGTTGACGTGCTCTATCGGTGCCTCTTTTTTCACCTTTGCTCAGTCGAAGCAACGGTTCGAAATCATGCTTGGCCGCCGCTTGTCCGATACTCTCAGTTCTTACCAAGCTACTGCGCCAGTTTGTTAGCACACCTTCAGCATCTTTGTAGTTCTTATACAGAAAATCGGTAACAACCAACTCAAGTACTGCATCCCCTAAGAATTCCAATCGCTCATTGTGCTCAAAAACAGTTTTCCTATGTTCATTTACATAGGATCTATGGGTAAAAGCACAAATCAATGTTTGAATATCGTCAAAATCAACACCGAGTACCTTTGAAGCGAACTCCTTATAGCTACTTTCGCTATGCATTATGCCTTTTTCTCACTCCCTAGATTCTGATCCCTAATTTTCTTAAGTCCAATTAACATTAGTTTACCGATATCTTCGTACTCTATCTTATCCAGAGCTTCGCTAGCCTTAAACCACTTAATACCATTCATCCACTCTTCAGGCTTCAGTTTGTCGGTGTCGCCTTCAGCTCGAACTAAGAAAATCTCGGTGGTCATAAGTACCAAACTATTGGTTCTCCGATACCTAAAGTTAATCTTACCAAGCCAGTTTAAAACGGTCATCTTCTGAAGGCCTGTTTCTTCACCAATTTCCCGCTTGGCAGTCTGTTTTGAAGATTCACCCTCTTCGATGTGACCTTTAGGAATTGTCCAACGATCTTTTGCATCCTGAATCAGTAGGATTTCTATATCCTTGCCCTTTTTTCTAAATACCACACCGCCAGCGGTTGGTTCACGTACCACTTCACTAATCGCTGGTCGGCGGTTCTTTACGAACTTCTTAAATCCCTGGATTGGTTTTGGTCTTTTCATTTCTTATCTTCTTTCTTATCAAATACTAATGATGGTGGGAGATCTAATTTCCCTTCATCCTTCTTCCTTAGCAGTGTTCCTAAAACCCCATTAATGAACTTGGAGCTATTTTCACCTCCAAAGGCTTTACTCAGTTCAACAGCTTCGTTAATTACTACTTTTGGAGGTACATCACCGTTATCTAGTAACTCATAAGCACTCATCCGAAGTACTAATCGATCCATTCTTGCTATCTGGTCTATCGGCCAATCTGGAGCTATTGGTTGAATTATCTTATCTAGATCGGTTTGATTCTTAGATACTTTTCTAGCTAGGGTCTTAACAAAATCAACATCATCAACAGATTTAGCATAGCGCTTTATATTTCTATTCAGTATTTCTGTCAGATTAGAGCTTTGGTCACCGCAATCACGCCGAAAATCATCCTCGTATAGAGATTGAAGGGCTAATATTCGACCGAGATGGCGATTTGATGCCATATCACTCCTCTTTAATGTTAAAAGTACTGTTTGTTGTTAAGCTACAGATTGCCTGTGCTTACACTTATATTATAGCCTACTGTGGCTACTGCTTTTTGGCACTTTCACGTTTAGTAGTATATGCCTTTACCGGTGATTTAGCATTTACGGATCGTGCTAATTTCAGCACCAAGTGACTTCTTCGGCTTCTAGTCCGACGTGGTGACGTTCTTTTCTTTGGTTGACCCATAGTGAATCAGCACTCCTTAATATTAAATTGATACCTTAACAGTTATACTAACGTAAATAGCCCAGTTTTGCAACCTGTTAATATTGTCGTAACTATTGACAGATAAGCGTTAATAGTATAGAATGGTCAGGTTATGAATATATCACGAAGAAATCGACAACCAATCGGTAGAATCCCTAAGGATGAAAACAGGGTTAACTTAGAGCTAACTCCTCTAGAGAAGCGCCTTGAGCTAGAAAAACAGGACTCCCGAATCAATAGACTCCGTGACTTTCGAGACTCGACAATTATAAATTTAGGTAGAGCTACTCGCTACGTCATTAACAGCGTTGATCCAGAATTAGCTAAACCAACAGCCAATAAACGAATAAATACAATCGCAGGTCGTAGAACACTTGTCGGCTTGACTATGGCAGGGCTCGCAGTTGCTGGAACAGTAGGATTAACTGAAACATTTGACCACGAACCAGAAAATTGTGTAACTATTGGGGTTGAAGATTTACCTGGAGATACCCCCGCTAAGGATGCTTCTATATATTCTGGCTATTTCGCGGAATTACCTGGCAACTCCGCCTACGACAACTCCTTACAGGGATTTGTAACAGATGGTGAATTTACTGAGTGTGGTGAAGGCATAAACTACCTACCTCAAGATTTACTTGACCGAATAAACGATCAATAAAAAAACGATAAATAAATAAACCTAACGGTGACTAAACAACAAAGTTAACTAGCTTACCTAGCACGTATATTTCTTTTCTAATTTCATTTCCTGAAATAAACGCCTGTACGTTTTCGCTGCTTTTCGCGGCTTCAACTATATCTTCCTTTGATGCATCTGCATCCACTTCAATGTTAGCTCTAAGTTTACCATTAACTTGAACCACAATGGTAATCTTTTCACTGACTAAATATTCCTCTTTTAGTTCTGGCCAATGATCACGGTGGATACTATCGCTGTGGCCGAGTTGCTGCCAAAGCTCTTCAGACAAATGTGGGGCAAACGGTGCAACACTCATTATTATGCTTTCTAGTGCCTCTTGCCAGCTAGCATTTCTACCAAAAGATGACTTACTTTTCAGCAGGTATAGTTTGTTTAAGGTCTCCATACAGCTCGAAATTGCAGTATTATATCTGTTTGCCTCAAGATCCTCTGTCACCTTGTGTATATTCTTGTGGGTT
>JAGQMX010000049.1 GCA_020428425.1 Candidatus Saccharimonadota bacterium
ACCTTTATACTAACCGTTGTACTATACCCCTATAAAACAACTTATTTATTATAACAGCAATATTATTCATTTACAGCGATATTCTATTGCATAACCTCTTTAGATTGTTATTAGTTTGCTATACAATATATATACTATGAGTAAACTCTCTACCACCAAGCCCATTCTAATTATGCTTTATGGCTATCCAGGAGCCGGGAAGTCTTTCTTTGCTAGGCAACTAAGCAATACCCTGACAACTGCCCATCTACAGGCTGACAAACTTCGTGGAGAACTGTTCGAGAAACCGCAATACGATAAACAAGAGGATGAATTAATTGATCATCTTATGATGTATATGGCTGAAGAATTTCTAAAAGCTGGAATGAGTGTAATATATGACACCAATGCCACCCGTTTAGTTCAACGACGTGAACTACGCAATCTAGCTATCAAGGCCAAAGCTGAATCACTTCTAGTATGGCTGCAGATTGACTCAGCTAGTGCCCAAGCTCGGCTCAACCAACGCGATAAGCGCAAGACGGACGACAAATATGCTAAAACCTATGACGCTAAGTCTTTCCAAGAATATATACACAAGATGCAAAACCCTAAAGGTGAAGACTATATAGTTGTAAGCGGTAAGCATACTCAAAAGATGCAAAGTAATGCAGTTATAAAGAAGCTGCTGGACCTAGGTTTAATCAGCAGAATGAACGCTGGAGCTAATGTAGTTAAACCAGGACTTGTTAACCTTATACCACACCAAATACGAAATGGTAGAGTCGATGAATCTCGCCGTGATATATACATCAAACAGTAGTGAAATGTTTAAATTGAACTATGGCAACTAAAACCATAGAAATGCCAGAAATTGGCAAGGTCAACCTGAAGAAGAACTCAGCATCTAAGTCTATTCGAATTAGTCTACCTCCAAATGGGGAAGTAAATGTATCGATGCCACGTTGGGTACCTTACAATATGGCAATAAAATTTGTGGATAGCCGGAAACAATGGATTCTAGAGAACAAAGTAAATCAAAATCTTTTCACAAACAACCAACAAATAGGAAAAAGCCATTTCCTAAAACTTCAACCATCTACTTCTCAAAAAAGTATTTCAGCCAGAATAAAAGGAAATGAACTGTGGGTTAAATACCCGTCCGATGTAACCTCTGATTCCCCAGAAGTCCAGAAGAAAGCTAAGCAAATAGCTGTGAAAGCCTTACGTCTGCAGGCCGAAGAAATGCTGCCTGATCAACTCCGGGATTTAGCAAAGGAACATGACTTTAGCGTTAAAAGCATTGAGATACGAAACCTAAAAGCCCGCTGGGGTAGCTGTAATTCAAAGAAAGAGATTACTCTAAATTTATACTTAATGTTACTACCTTGGGAGCTAATAGATTACGTTATTTTACATGAACTATCTCATACTAAAGCTATGCATCATGGAGCTGACTTTTGGAGTGTATTTGAACGGGCAATGCCCGATGCCAAGAAAAAAAGGAAAGAAATTCAGCAATACAAGCCAGCTTTCTGACAAACAACCTAAATAAATAGTTTGACACAGAGGTAACAACTCTGATAAAGTTGACTTGACGGAACTGAAAGAATATCAGTTCTTTTTTTATTTGTGAGGAATTACATTGGCCAAGAAAACCACTAAACCAACGGGCGATAACGCTAAACCAACAAAAGTAAAGCGTGTACGTAAAGTAGAGACCGTAAGGGAGCGAAATGCTAAAGCTACTGCGAAAGCAGGTAAAACTGGCTTTTTCGCAAATCTAAGAAGTAAAATAGGCAACTTCTTTAGAAAAGTATTTCATATTGGTCGCAAGGAAGTTTACCTACCTTTACCAGACAATAAAGCTGGGCGCTTTTTAAATAAAAGACGCAGTTTTGTTCCACGCTATTTTATAGACTCCTGGAAAGAATTGAAATTAGTTACCTGGCCAAACAGAAAAACCACTTGGCAGCTTACATTTGCGGTATTCATGTTCGCTTTCATTTTTGGAGCATTAATTACTGTAGTCGATTACGGACTAGATAAAGTGTTTAGAGCAGTACTGGTTAAGTAGAAATTAAGGAGAGAATATGAATAAAAGATATAACACCACCAAACAATGGTATGCCATTCATACCTATAGTGGCTATGAAGAGAAAGTTGCTGAGAGTATTAGACAACGAGCTGAAAGTTTAGATATGAAGGATAAGATTAATCAAATTCTTGTTCCTAAAGAAAAAATGATCGAAATAAAAAACGGTAAACGAAAAGTTGTCGAAAAACGAATTTTCCAGGGTTACGTTATCGTACAAATGAAATTAAGTGAAGATGCTTGGTATATAGTCCGTAACACACCAGGGGTTACTGGATTTGTTGGTACTGGTACTGACCCAACTCCAATAGATGACGAAGAAATGGAAAAGATTAACAAAAGAATGGGACTGGAGCAACCTAAACACAAAATCGACTACAAAATTGGCGATGTCGTTAACATCACTGACGGTCCATTCAAGAGTTTTGATGGTACGATAAATGAAATTGATCCAGCAAAAGGCAAGCTAAAAGTACTAGTAAACATGTTTGGTCGTGAAACACCTGTAGAGCTAGATAGTCTTCAAGTTAAAAGAGTGTAGTATGCAAGAGTCAGAGCGTTCAATTACACACCTTTCAGACAGATGTCCGATGCTGAGTGGTGAAATGCCAATAGATGATCAGTGTCTAAAAACTTACGGAGGAGTAACAATATCTGCCTGCAGTCAACCAGTTTGTAGCAAAGTTTTCGAGGTTATTTTGGTAGATACAATTAAATCAGATGATATAGAATACATTGAAGATAACATCCAGGGAACCTGTCCCTTGGAAAGAGCCGACTGGAACTAAGTATTTCGGACTAGACAACAGAGGTACAATTATAGTATAATCGCCTAGTTACATATGTAGTTAATACATAGAATCATTAAAGTCAGGTTAATAGTGAAAAGCTTCATTCATTTATAACCAGGTAATATTACCACGGAGAACAAATGGCAGAGAAAAA
>JAGQMX010000050.1 GCA_020428425.1 Candidatus Saccharimonadota bacterium
TTATTATACAGGTACCTTCCACCACTTATACTTTCTAATATATTAGAGAATATTAGCACACAGAATTTTCAAAAAGGTGAATTATTTAACTCTTTTGGTCTGTTAATAATCGGCTATACTGCAGTGTCAATTCTGGGTGGAATTGTAGCTGGAAGGTTACAAAATTATTTTATCTGGAAACTAGAAATGGATGTGATTTTCGACATTCATAACAGAATATTCAGACATTTGATGTCACAAAGCAATAACTTCCATGCCAATAAGTTTGGAGGTTCACTAGTTAGTCAAGCTAACAAATTTGCTAGTGCGTATGTAAGAATGGCAGATACACTGCAATTCCAAATATTAGGTCTAATTATGTCCTTTGTATTTAGCATCATCATTCTTTACCCAAGGGCACCTTACGTAGCTATTGCATTAATCGTTTTCTCAGTAATATTCATTGCCGTGTCTATAAAGATTACAAAAAAAGTAAGAGAATTAAACACCTCCTGGGCTGCTACCCAGACAAAACAAACTGGGTATTTAGCTGATTCCATATCAAATGTAATAGCAGTTAAAAGTTTCTCAAAAAACAAGTTTGAATCAAACAGATATCAACAAGCGACCAGTGCAACAAAAGCAGCGATGAGGAAAGTAATGGTAGCCAGTATTAAGCGAGAGCTATTCTTCTCTGGAGCAAACACTATTCTACTATCTGGCACCCTATTTATAGCGGTGTTTGGTGTTGTTAACTACAGCTATAGCGTTTCAACTGTGTTTCTGGTTATCACCTATACTGGGATAATAGCTGAAAACCTATGGATGTTTAGTAACCATGCACTTAAGAATATAAACCAATCCCTCGGCGATGCCTATGAGATGACCCAGATATTAAATATCAAACCATCAGTAAAAGATCCTGTGCATCCTGAAGAACTCAGAATTAGCCGCGGTGGAATTGAATTCAATGCAGTTACCTTTACCCACGCAGATAATGATGATGCGCTATTCCATAATCTGGATCTTAGTATCAATTCAGGAGAGAAAATTGGATTAGTTGGCCACTCGGGAAGTGGTAAAACAACCATAACAAGCCTAATTCTTCGCTTTGCAGACATTGAGGGTGGTGCCATCATGATTGATGGCCAAGACATCAGCAACATTAAGCAGGCCGATTTAAGATCTAAGATTACCTATGTCCCCCAAGAACCATTAATGTTTCACCGCTCTATTGCTGAAAATATAGCCTACGGTAAGTCAGACGCGACTATTGAGGAAATAAAACAGATTGCCAAACTTGCTAATGCAGATGAGTTTATATCTAAAATTCCAACTGGCTATGACACCTTAGTCGGTGAACGTGGCGTAAAACTATCTGGCGGTCAACGTCAACGTGTAGCCATTGCCCGGGCTATGATTAAAGATGCCCCAATTCTAGTCCTAGACGAGGCAACCAGCGCCCTAGACTCTGAAAGTGAGGGACTAATTCAAGATGCCCTATGGCGACTAATGGAAGGTAAGACAGCAATTGTTATTGCTCACCGCTTAAGTACTATTCAGAAAATGGATCGTATAGTTGTCCTAGAAGAGGGCAATATACTAGAACAAGGCAGCCACGATCAACTGCTCAAGGCTAAAGGCAAATACGCCGAACTTTGGGCCCATCAATCTGGAGGATTCATCGAGGACTAGTTAGACTGGAAGCTAGTTCTCTTTGTTTTCGCTAGATTCTGCTTCAGATTTGTCACCACCTTCACTAGCTTGCTCACCATCAGCTGGTGCTCCGTCCTCACCTTCACCTTCTGCAGGTTCTTCAGCCTCTTCAGGCTCTTCTAATTCTTGTACCTTAGGTTCTTCAACGGTGGCAATTGGATGATCAGCCTCAGTCAAAATTTCTACTCCAGATGGTACATCTAGATCAGAGACTAATACTTTGTCGCCAATTTCTGCTAATCCACTAATATCTACTGTTAATTTGTCGATAAGATCCTTCGGTAGAGCTTCAATTTCAACGCTATCGAGGTTGTGAATAATCTCCAGTCCTGCTTTTTCAGCTTCAGTATCACCAACGTACTCCAGACTAATCTCAGTCTGCTGTTTCTCATCGGCTTTAATTGCATTAAATACTACATGACGGATTGTATGCTTTCGTGGTTCAAAGTCAATATCTTTAATTAGAGTAGTATACTTCTTACCTTCTACATCAGCTGTCAACGGATGGTGTTTGCCAGCTTTGTGATAAGCCTTGGTTAATTCAATAAAAGAACCTTCAACAATAATTGAGTCTTTTCCGTGGTCATGAATCACTGCTGGGACGATACCTTCTCGACGTAAACCTCTAACCTGTTTACCTTCAACTGTTCGTTTATTTAATTTTATTGTTAATTCCTGTCCGCTCATCAGTGGTATACTCCTAATTTTATTATGGTATTATAGCAAAAATAACTGATTAAGTCCCGTTGTGAAAATATATTGATGATTTACTAAATCGAAATTAGACCAATAAAAATACCCAGATAAGCTACAATATATCCATGTTCGATATAGAAACTATTATTTCTGCCGGTGGTCTGCTACTAATTGCCGGTATTATCTTTGCTGAATCTGGGCTGCTAATCGGCTTTTTTCTACCAGGCGATACTCTGCTATTTGGTGCTGGCCTTGCCGCTTCCCAAGGCAGGTTTAGTTTATTTTGGCTAATCTTCTGGACGGCACTGGCGGCTATTATCGGAGATAATGTAGGATACAGCATTGGTCGGCGAGCTGGACCACGAATTTTTAAGAAAAAGGATGGAATTTTGTTTAGGCAAGAATATCTTCAGAAAAGTGAAAAGTTTTATGAAGATCATGGTGGTAAAACCATAATTCTAGCTCGCTTCACCCCAATAGTCAGAACCTTTGCCCCAGTAGTTGCTGGAGCCGGAAAAATGACACGGCAGCGCTTCTTAATATTCAATATTGTCGGAGGAATTCTATGGACCGGTGGATTGTCGATCCTAGGCTACTTTATTGGAAACCGAATCCCTCATCTGGATAAATACATCGAACTAGTAATAATTGGGGTAATGGTAGTAAGCATACTACTAGC
>JAGQMX010000051.1 GCA_020428425.1 Candidatus Saccharimonadota bacterium
TTGGCGCTGGATATTGGTTCGGCTCGGATTGGGGTAGCAACTGCTAATACAATCGCCAGGATTGCTAGTCCCCATTCGTTCATCCCAAACAACGACGAGGTTATAGATGCTATTGTCGAAATAATCAAGACAGAGCAGATCGATGAATTAATAGTTGGCTTGCCGCTAAATATTGAGGGAAAAGAGACCGAGCAAACAAAGTATATAAATCAGTTTGTTGCCAAGCTCAAACCTCAGCTGGATATTCCCACTAAATATTCCGATGAGTCCAGCACCTCTAAATTAGCTGAACAACAGCTGAATGCTGCTAAGAAACAGTATGACAAAGGAGATATTGACGCATTATCTGCAAGCTATATACTACAAAGGTATCTTGATGACGCTACCCCTGTTAAAGTATCTGATCAGGAAGGTCTAGAGACAATTAATTAATATGAAATATCAATATAATAGTCGTCGTAAACGTTTGTCTAAGCTGTTATTAGCACTTCTATTAATTGGATTAGTAATAGCTGGTGGGGTGTTTTTAGCTAGGAAATATTACTTCGATAGTTTAACGGCAGTGAGCCAGAGCCAGAAAAGTGTAAATGTAGTTATTCCAGCTGGTTCTTCACTTGGTGACGTTGCAAAAATTCTTAAAGACAGTGATCTGATCCGCAACGAATGGGCATTTAGGCAATATGTTCGCAACCAACAATTACAAGATAAGATACAAGCTGGGACTTATGCAATTCGACCCAGTCAGAACGTAGAGCAAATTGTGGTAATAATCACAGAGGGCAAGATATCTTCTAAACTAGTAACTATCACCCCTGGGCAGCGAATTGATCAGGTAGAGCAGACTCTGATAAATTCAGGATTTGATCCCGAAGCCACTGCTAAGGCGCTCGATCCAAAAACTTACCCAAAGCATCCAGCTTTAGTAGATAAGCCGGCCAAAGCCTCTCTAGAGGGCTATCTGTACCCAGAATCATTCCAACGTACGGCTGAAACTACACCGAGTGAAATAATTGAAGCATCGCTCGATGAGATGGCTAAAGTGTTGACACCTGAAATGCGTAAGTCATTTTCTAAGAAAGGTTTGACTACTCACCAAGCTATTATCCTGGCATCGATGGCCGAGAAAGAAGTTGATTCGCTAGAAGATCGGCGAAAGGTGGTCCAAGTATTCTTAAGTAGATTAGATCAAGATAAGAAATTAGAATCTGATGCTACGGCTATCTACGGTGCGATATTAGCTGGTGAAGAGCCATCTGTCACCTTTGACTCCAGCTATAACACTTACCTGCATCCTGGGCTTCCTCCTGGACCTATTAGCAATGCCAGTAAAGAAGCTATGTTAGCAGTTGCTTCTCCGGCTAAAACCGATTGGTTGTACTTCGTTTCCGGAGATGATGGTAAGACATATTTCTCTAAAACTCTAGAGGAGCACGAAAAACTAACCGAGCTTTACTGTAAGCAAAAATGTGCCGTTAATTAGCGTTTTTCCAGGATATTAATGGCTATTTACATTTATAGCCCAATTTGCTACTATATTAGGCGTTAATTTGTAAAAGAATAGTAGCAATTAACAGATACGGAGCTACTTTTTACTGGTTAACAATTAAGGTGAAAAGTCAATTAAAGAATAGGGAAAGTAATTTTACCCTAAATCAACAATTTAACTACCTTAATTCTATGGTCTTTTGACCAAGGAGAATAACATTAGTACATTGAACGATTCTACCAATACTGGACAGTTGTCTAAGCTGGGCGAAATTCAAACTAAAACTCACAAGAAATTTACCAAGAGGTTCAAAGTCCGTACCCGTAAACGGATGGTTCGCTATGGAATCCTTTCTGCCAATATCGTAATTCTAGCTTTAGTAACTGGTTTTATACTAAAATCGCCAAGTTCTGGCCCCAATGCTGGAGGCTTGTCTATTCAGTCTGTAAATAACTCAGCTGCAGATAATGCCCTGGATGAATTGTCATCTGCCGACATTGCTGTAAATGTAGCCCGTATTACAAACCTTCCTGAATCCTTATCAGTTGTTAACCGCGCCGATACTGTAAATGCTCAGTTAGCGGTAATCCCAGCCGATGATACAGTTGTTGCAAAACCCCAGGTAGTTACTACTGAATTAAAGTCATATAAAGACATTGTGGTCTATAAGGCGGTAAAAGGTGATACTGTTGCAAAAATTGCCGAACGATTTGGGGTCACATCGGACTCTATTCGTTGGTCTAACGGTATAATTGGCGATAACATTACGGTAGGTAATCAGATATTGATCCCACCGGTAAATGGAATTGTCCATGTAGTTAAAGCTGGCGACACGGTGGATTCTTTGGCTAGTAAATATAAGGCCAAGAAGGATCAAATTATTGCCGACAATGACATAGATATCCTGGGACTTACGGCCGGTAGGAATATTCTTATTCGAAACGGGGATGCCACTCCAGCTCCAGTAGCTCAAGTAGCTACCGCATCAAATTATGGTTCAAGCTATGCTTGGGGCGGTGGTGGAGCTGTATATGGTTCAAATGGCTATGATTACGGCTATTGTACTTGGTATGCAGCTAATAAACGGGCAGCTGCGGGAAACCCAATACCCAGCAACTTGGGAAATGCCAGTACCTGGAGAGCGTTGGCTCAAAGAGCAGGATTTGCGGTAGGAAATGTACCTAGAGCTGGAGCAGTAATCTGGACACCACCACGAGATTACTATGGTCACGTCGGATATGTAGAATCGGTGAATGCCGATGGTAGTGTAAATGTTTCCGAAATGAACACCGCAGGCTGGGGTGTGGTTAGTACCAAGACTCTGACGGCCGCCCAGGCTGCTGGCTACTCTTATATCTACTAGTTAGGCATACTAGAATAACTCACTTGTAGCTAGGAATTCCCACTTGATTATATGTTGTAAAAATTGTATCATATAGCATTATGTTTATAGATACAGCAACAGTTTCAATCAAGGCTGGAGATGGCGGTGATGGCTACATTAGCTTTCGGCACGAAAAGTTCGTTGACCGCGGTGGTCCGGATGGTGGTGATGGTGGAAATGGAGGCAGTATTGTTGTGGTGACCAGCTTAAACCAAAATACTCTAGCAAAGTATCGTTATAAAAAAGAATTAGTAGCTGAATCTGGAAAACCTGGCTACAAACAAAAAATGCATGGCAAAAGTGGAAAAAATCTGGAGATTCTATTGCCAGTCGGTACAGCCGTTTATGATGCAGAAAATAATCTACTCATTGACCTAACCACTGATGGCCAAAAACATGTACTTGCTGAAGGTGGAAAAGGTGGATTTGGTAATGCTCACTTTGTATCTTCTCGTCGACAAGCACCAAGGCTGGCTGAAAAAGGTGAAAAGGGTGAAGCTATGGAATTACGACTAGAGCTGAAGTTAATAGCTGATGTCGGCATTGTCGGATTACCAAATGCTGGTAAATCTACTTTTCTCTCACGGGTAAGTAATGCACGTCCTGAGATTGCTAATTATGCCTTTACTACGCTTAC
>JAGQMX010000052.1 GCA_020428425.1 Candidatus Saccharimonadota bacterium
GGATTAACTGCCGATACACTAGCATCGGTAACTGTGTCAGGTAGAGACAGTGTAACTGTCTTACCTTTGATAGGGTCTGGGTAGGTTAAAATTAACCGACCACCGCTACTAGTATTAGCAGCAGGACAAGTACCATTGTATTCATAAGCTCCTGAGTCATAGGCTGCACACTTAGGTCTGGTTACTCCCCTTGCATCAGTAGTAAGACCAGCTACTGTTACACCTGCATCAATAGCAGGTGAACCAGTTAGCAATGGTATGGTAGGAATACTACCACCATAGTTACCTAGAGTACCTAGTGTAGAGGATAGATTAGATACATTGTTCTGGTCTGTAGAGTTATTGAAGTAGGGAGAGCAAGTGTTGTCGTCTGAGAGGTTGCCGCCGAGGGAGGTGATGGAAGTATTCTCTGTACCGCCAGCTCCTACACCAAACTCACTACAAGCTTGTGATAATCTGGTACCTGTAGTATTCGCCGTTAATAGATTATTCTGTGCATCTACTGAGCTATCTGAAATATGACCAGCACCTGCAATACCAACCGCCGAGATCATAGCAAAATTTACAGATGGCTGTATAGTATATTTGACTGTATTATTTCTGACGACTGCATGAACGCTACCGTTACCAGTGAAAGAATTTGGGGTTGCAGCTATTAAGGCGCCTGAAATAGTGAAGTCAATATCCTGAAATGTATTGTTATCTATATAACCTTCAACATCTCCTCCACTATTAAATGTGGTTATACCAACGGCAAAACCTTGAGGCATAATAATGTCGTGAAATGTATTGCTTTTAATAACAACATCACTAAGTGTTTCCCCTGATTCGGAAGCGACACCAATAATCGCACTGGTAGTAACAAGATCATGAATATATGTTTCCGATATATTGATAGCAACCGAATTTAGACCACCACTAGTTATGCTAATTACCCTGGAAGTGACATAGCTAGGGTTTTCCGAATATACCTCCAACTTTGTAATACTAATAGAAAAGCCACTTGATAATATTGCATATTTAGAGTCATCTCCAGGATTAATCAGCGATAAACCATCAACTGATGCTACTATTGGGACAACTCCTTGATTATTAAATGTGAATCCCCCATTTACTCCAGCACTATCGACAATCGAAACACCCATCCCTTGTCCCTCTATAGATATAGACTCTGTAATAGTAGGCAAATCCCCACTTAAGGTTATAGTCCCACTAGGAAGAACAATAGTATCATCTACACCATCTCCAGCAGTGCAATCTGCATTAGTAACTGCTTGATCATTAATATTACCTATAGCCTCAGACAGGCTACAACTACTATCTTCCACTACACTATCTATGCCATCAGCTACATTAAAAGTAGCTGCTTCTACTGTATGAGTACTGAACACAAAACTAGCCACTGTAAACAGGGCAACAATAAGTAAGAGTTTAGCTACTGAATTTAGTATTGTTGATGTTTTTATCATAATTAGCTTTTTAACCTACCTGATATCTGTTTCTCCCCCTGAGGTTGTATAGCTTAAATTGTATCAGAAAAAGCTTTAGCTTACTACCAAAGGATTTAATGCATCAAATACTGAATAACACCTATTCTTGATTATTCTTCTTTGCTTTCCCAGACTTAGGAACTGACTTATTGCTATCACCACCCCTTACTTTATCAATTTTACCCTGGATTATTGATATATACACAGCATGAAGTGTGATCCCTATGAAAATAAGCGCAGCCAAGACAATTGCTGCAATAATTAGAATTAACCTTAAATTTACTGAAGTATCTGAAGAAATGGAGCTATTTGAACCGCTACCAAAATTAAAGCTATATGGACTACCAAATAAAAAACCTCCGCCACTAAATACCAAATACAATAAGAAAACGTCAGTTTTCTTAATCCGATGACCTGTAGCAGTATCTAGTGATTCACTCATACGCCATATCCAGTAATATGCTCCGCCAGGAATAATAAACCACCACATACTAGGAACTGCCTGCTTCTTCAACGATGTGGATAGTTCTTTACCCAATCTATGGCACCATACAAAAAAGTAAATGCCAAAAGTAAGATATTGGTACAGGAATATCTTTAGTCTGCTCGGATTCTGCATAAAGCTTAGAAATTATGCTTGAGGCGGTTTGTTTTGCGGAGTATCGTTGCTAGGAGGTGGAGAAGTATCTGCTGGAGCAGGACTGCCAAACCCAGGCGCAGCTGCAGTGACTGGTTCAGTTGGTTGAGATTGAGCAGGTTGATCACCGATATTATTAAATTCGTTTTGTATAATCGCACCACCTATTGAACCAATCAAGAACAATAACACAAATGCCAATATGCCACTCATCTTATTAGCTGTTACTTTTTCTACACCTTCACTATATTTCCATAGCCACCAAATATTTACCAAAGGTATAACAATTAACCAAGCAGTTGGGATATCTGCACCGAGACTATTCATTTCTCCTTTAGTTTTTACTTGCCAGTACAGGCTATATATTCCAAATGTAATTAGTGGTAATAATGCTACGGCTATTGGGTTTCTGTTTTTCATTGTATTCCTTAATTAAGATTATGCTCTCATGATATATCATAGAATGTAATATCACAAAAGTCGTTGACAGATTCGCACTGTTTTAACTATATGAGTACTGGAGAGTTATAGTGGAGGTTGTTAGAACTATATTTAGATTTTGCTAATATGCTAATGAGCTTTTTATATAAAAGCAAAGGCCTTACCAATAAAGGTTAAGTATTATACAATACATGTAACCCTATGAATAAGTCCAGAATAACAAGACTTAAGACACGCAAAGCAGTAATCTTCCCTGTAGTTTTTGTGTTGATCGGACTTATGTATTTACTATTTGCCTCCGCCGCTACCTCAAGCGTAGCGATAGAGCCCGAGCTGGGTGTAATTTCCTCAAATGCATCTATTCGATCAGGTGACAACAAAGCATCCGGGGGAAGTTCGGTTCTTTTTCACCAGCCTACACCGTCGGGAGGAGGGGTTCCAAATATTTCACAGGTTGGGCCAAGAGGAACACTAACTAATAGTACGTGCGGTCAGTTAGCACCCGGCACCTATCGTAGCTTAAATTGCACCGGCAAAATATACCTACAATCTAGTGGCGACTACTCTTTTATCGATGTGAAATCACCTGGGTTCGGTAGCCAGGGTGGCGGTGCTA
>JAGQMX010000053.1 GCA_020428425.1 Candidatus Saccharimonadota bacterium
ACACTCTTTCCCTACACTCCTGCCCCATATATTGCTAATTGTTCTAATTCTTCCTTTCTATCTGATGGTAGATCATCTTGATTGTGTAATGCCTGATATGCTTCCATTCCAAGCTCAATCCGTTTACAAATTTCAACTTCATGGTCTTTTCCATCTAGTAACGGGAATTGGTCAACGAATTGTTTCAAGTAATTAGACTCCGTCATGGATTCGGAATTTATCTTATTATGAACTTGAGGAGTTGCCATATCGTATCCCTCGAAATCCCTTGCATATCTAATCCTAGGATTATTAACGGGGTGGTCGGCGTAGGTCTTTAGCAAATCATCATACTGCGTTGCAGAATACTGATCTATATTTCGCCTATCTTGATTTTCTACATCAAAAGTAGACTCCAGCTCTGGTTGAATTCCTGAAAGTTCATGTTCAAATATTTTTTCTGGCATAAGTAAATTGTATTTGGAATTGGACTAAAAGCAACCATAAACAATATAGTTAATACCGATAATATGGTTAATTATTAACAAATCGAATACAGAATATTATTTCTGGGTAAGTAATCCCTCTACAACATGCTCGGCTGGAGCTGGATCTCCGTCGTTCGGTTCTATTGTAAGTACATACATATCATAGGCAGTTAGGTCTTTATCGCTTGAGTATTCATTTATATATTTGTCACCGGATTTAGTCAATTTTCCTGTACTAATAAACTTGAAATGACTTTTCCGCACAACCCAACCTTCATAAAAATCATCATTTTTTGGGTCTGGAACATCTTTAACGGTAACTGATAGTTCATATTTATCATTAAATGACGCCTTAGCTATACCGTTTGCTTCACCTTTGGTATTTATTCCAAGCACATCTTTAGCCATAGTCACATCTCTTAATACTCCACTGTATTGATAGTCCCCTGAATCATTTTTCGACTCTGGAGATTCATCACTTGCAGCGGGCTGTGATGTGTTAGTTGAAGCATTTTCACTATAATTTTCTGACTTATTAGAATCATATACGTACCAGCCAGCAAATCCAACTAGGCCGATTACCACAATAATTAATAATACCGCTACTGCACTGAATCCTTTTTGAGTATTTTTCATACCCATATCTTAACATAAGAGGTAAAATGTCACAGCTTGATCGTCTAGATCAGAATTTCCCTATAATTCAAATCGTTAAGTTTTAACCCGATATAGTAAACTATATATATGGGGCAAATACCAGAAAAAGAACAAATTAAAACTGATCCACAACCGATACACCACGAACTAGAAGGATATCCGAAGAAGGCCAATAATAATCAAAAAGATAATCAAAAATTAACGGATGATGCATATGCTCAGTCACTTGCAAAAATGGCAGCAATTGATTATGAACTTGACCAGAAACCAAAAGCGGAAGTAAAGCATTTTATTCCAAAAAAGGTAGTGATATATATCGTGATTTCACTTGTCCTCAGCATCATTATGTACCTTGCAGGCTCATTGCTACTCAAAGATGATTCATCTACCGAATCATCTCCAGATACTACCAAAAAACTTCTAGATTCAGCCAAAGAACTTCGCGACATTCAAAATCAGTAGGTATAACGGTCGATAACTGGCCTACATTCCCGATAAAATACCCCAGATGCAGGCTTATTCTATTCCACCTTTTTGACAATACCGTGCAACATCTTGTGGATTTGCTGCCACTAACTGTCTAGTAGATTCTCCACTTAAATGTGGGACTAATTCCCATTTAGCTGGTATAGGTTTTGAACATGAGTAAAACCACCCAGATGAGTCTTGAAAACTAGTAACCTCTTTTTTCTTAAGGAATAAACGATACCCAGCAAAGCCTAAACAAATTATTAGAACAAATGAAAATAACAATATTATGTTCGTCTTTCTATCAGCAATTTTCTTCATTACATGTATATTATCATGCCTACGGTTGGTACAGCACTCTAGTCCTGGATAGAACTAATATAGTTAGTAGGACTTCTTAGACTTAAGTCTGAGTAAGCTTGTAATAGTAGCGATTATCAAAGTAATACTCGACAATGTAAGTAGAACTGTATTCTGGCCGGTATCTGACAACTCACTGTCACTTGATGCAGTAGCTAACCCTACAGGGTCAATGATAGTGCCATCAGCTGTACCGTCCAGGTCTAGCTTGCCACCATCTATTATTGCAAAGGCAAGTTGAATAGCTGGCTGGTTGTCTATAGTTTGCTGCGTAATAGATAAACTGTCTTCATTGGTGATGGAGAATGTATCACCAGTAGTTGGTTTATGTTTACGGGCAGTGTAGTCGTTTGGATTAGTTGAGGGTGGGTTATGTTGAATAAAGCTAACTGTATTAGTAGAACCTGGGTCAACGTCTTCTAAGGTAAATGATATGATGCCAAAGGGATAATCATAGCCAGTGTCATTGTTTGTTTTACCATTAGTGGCTTCAGCGTGGATAGCAACGTTAGTCAGGCTAGTACCATCTGGCGAGACAACCGTAACGTATTTGTTAGTGACTGGGCTAACTAAGCTAGTAACGTTGCGTTGGATTGCGTCTGGTACACCATCATTATTACCATCACCGTTATTTGGGGCAGCGTTTTCAACCGAGTCAGATATTTTGTCATTGTCTTGACCGTAGACCAGGTTGACTATGTTGTTGATATTAAGATCGTAGAAAGGGGCGTTACCTCCTGCGGCCATCTCTATTTGAGCTGTATCTGGTTCATAGCCGGATTCAAGAAAGCCTCCTACATGAAGGACCTCGGTGCCGGGCGTAAAATCACTACTGGCTGTTAGACTTAAACTAAACTTAACAAATCCACCAGCTGGCAAACTAATCTCATCGCTATTCTCTACACAACCTATAATATTGCCCGTGTAGGTACTGAAAGCCGGCGCACCCAGGCCAGCGGCAGGGCCGAAGTCTTGGCACTGATATGTTATGTTAGGGTTCTTGATAGTTAGACTGTTGTAGGTAGAATTAGCCGGGATGGTAATGTACAGACCTACTAGGCCTGTGTATGAAACGGCGCCTATGTTTTTGGCGGTAATGTCATAGGTTAGAGTATCATTGGCTTTTACCGGCAAGGGCGAGGTTTGCTTGGCGGTGAGTGCCAGGTCTGGGCTAGGCGGACAATCTGGGAACTTAAAAGTAGCGTCTTGGCCATAGACCGTACCTTCATCGTTAGTGGCGTAAGCACGGTAATGGATGGTTGTTTCGCACGGTACTTCTGAAGCGTTGTCGCTATAGCTAAAAGTCCCACTACCGTCAGTTGGCGTGAATTTTTGTATACGGTGGTTGTTATTATCTGCCACATAAACATTTTCAGAAGAGTCAGTAGCTACACTCGGTGGCTCATTGAACTGCCCATCACC